>JBDRQZ010000189.1:0-7377 GCA_043826025.1 bacterium
TGACCGCTGCCGCGACCGCAAATGGTGAGGAGGCGAAGTGGAATGCACCCTCGCTTGCATGATAGAACAATGGCCGTGAGGCGTAGATGTCAGAGCCAAGCGTCAGCCGCTGACTTCTGCTATCCCAGAGGGCGAAGCTAAAGAGCCCGTTAAGCGATTTGAGTTCGTTGAGCGAATCGCTCCGGTAGCAGGCGACGATTTGGCTCGCAGTCTCCTCCAGAGAATCCTTTGCCCCGTAAACCTCGCCCCAAAAGAAAAGTGTGAGTTGCTTACTCTCATCCTGCCAGGGCTGCGAGCCGTAATCGACAATCCCCAGCGACACGAAGCGCAAAGACGTTCGCTCATCCTCAAACTCATGAGTTGTGGTGTTCCGGCCACTGATCCAGTTTGACATCACTGCGAGTCGAGCAGAATCAAACGGTCGGTCGAATGAAACGGAGCCGTATAATCCGGGCATGCCAGAGAAGTAAGAGGTGCAACGGCCCCAGTCAACGCAAAAGAAGCGGTGCTTGACTTGGGAGGTGTTCCCAGAGTATCTTGGGCGCGATGTTTCAGAAAGTCCTGATTGCCAATCGCGGCGAGATCGCGATCCGCATTATCCGCGCCTGTCGGCAGATGGGAATCGATGATGTGGTTGTTTACTCCGATGTCGACGCCGGAGCGATGCATGTCCGGGTCGCCAATGAGGCCTACAATATCGGTCCCGCGCCGGCCAATCAGAGCTACCTGCGCGGCGACAAGCTGATCGAGGTGGCGCAGCAGTGCGGCGCCGACGCGATCCATCCGGGGTATGGTTTTCTGGCCGAGAACTGGCAGTTTGCCCAGGCGGTCACTGATGCCGGACTGACTTTCATCGGGCCACCCGCCGAGGCCATTCGCAGTCTCGGCGACAAGCTTGAGGCGCGGCAACTAATGGAAGCCGCCGGGGTGCCGACCGTGCCCGGTGGACCGGTCGATCCGACTGATTTCAAGAGCGCGGCAAAACTGGCAGCGAAGTGCGGCTACCCGGTGCTGGTCAAGGCAGTCGCTGGTGGTGGGGGCAAAGGGATGCGGGTGGTTGAGCGCGAGGCTGATCTGGCGGCGGCACTGCAGCGCGCCGGCAGTGAGGCGAAGTCGGCGTTTGGCGATGATCGAGTTTATCTTGAGAAGTATCTGGTCAAACCGCGTCATATCGAGGTCCAGATTGCCTGCGACAAACAGGGCAATGCGGTCTATCTCGGCGAGCGCGAGGGTTCAATCCAAAGGCGACATCAGAAGCTGATCGAGGAAGCGCCTTCGGTTGCTGTCGATGAGAAGCTGCGACAGCAGATGGGAAAGATTGCGGTCACCGGGGCGCTGGCGGCAGGTTATGCCAATATCGGCACGGTAGAATTCCTTGTCGACCAGAAGAAGAACTTCTATTTCCTCGAGGTCAACACCCGCCTGCAGGTTGAGCACCCGGTAACTGAACTGGTGACCGGGATCGATCTGGTAAGAGAGCAGATCAATCTTGCCGCCGGCAAGCCGCTTTCATTTGCTCAGGATGACATCAAAATCTCGGGTCACGCAATCGAGTGCCGCATTTGCGCCGAAGACCCGGAGAGCGATTTCATGCCTTCCACTGGTGAGCTGGTTAGTTATCGCGAGCCCTCGGGGCCGGGAGTGCGAGTCGACTCCGGGGTCAGGCAAGGGTCTGCGGTGACTCCATACTATGACCCACTTGTTGCCAAGCTGATCACTTACGGCGCAGATCGTGAGGAGGCGATCAAGCGAATGCTTTCGGCACTCTCTGAATATGGTATCTGCGGGGTAACCACGACTATCGGCTTCCATGATTCGGTCCTGCGCCTTGACTCGTTCCTAAAAGGCGAACTTTCGACTGCGTTTATCCCAGAGCATTTTCCCGATGGCTTTGTCAATGCGCCACTCACTGGTGATGACTCAAGAGCGGTCGCAGTCGCGGCGGCGCTCTTCCATTTCCATGAATCACGACGGCTGCGACAGATCAAACCGGACAAAAGCGGCAGTCATTGGTTGACGCAGGCGCGTCGCGCCGGCATCGAGAAACTTCCGGGAGGGCGCTGGTGAGATATATCGTCAACACCGGCAACGAACGTCTGGCTGTCGAGATCACCGACGGCAGCGACGGACTCGAAATCAAAGTCAACGATAAGCCGGTCTCCCTCTCGCTGGTCGCTGAGGATCAATATCGACACCTGTTGCTGCTGCTCGACTCCCGCTCCTACGACACCGAAGTTTTCCGCAGTAATGGCCGCACCCAGGTCTTTCTGCTGGGGCGGCAGTTCGACTGTCTGGTCGAGGATGAGCGTCTGGCCAAGGTCCGTGAGGTGGCGGGCGCTGGCGCCGCCGACAGTGGCGCGGTAGTGCGGGCGCCGATGCCAGGGCTGGTGGTGAGAATCCTCAAGGAAGTTGGCGCCAGGGTCAAGCGGGGCGAAAGTCTAATCATTGTCGAAGCGATGAAGATGGAGAATGAACTTAAAGCGCCGGCAACGGGAAAGATTGTCGAGCTGCATGTCAAACCGGGGCAGGCGGTCGACAAAGGCGACCTGCTGGTGACCATGGAGTAGTCGCCGGAGGCAACACCTATAAGATGACGAAGAAAATATACAGAGATTCCGATCTCAAGGGTTTCGACTACGACGCCAAGCTGGGCGATCCGGGGCAGTATCCATTCACGCGTGGCGTCTACGCCGAGATGTACACGCAGCGTCATTGGACGATGCGTCAATACGCCGGTTATGCGACCGCCAAGGAATCAAATGAGCGCTACCGCTACCTGCTGAGCCAGGGACAGACCGGGCTCTCGGTGGCATTCGATTTGCCCACCCAGATCGGCTACGATTCCGATCACCAGATGGCTGTCGGTGAGGTTGGCAAGACCGGAGTGGCAATCGACACCCTGGCAGACTTTGAATTGCTCTTCGATCAAATCCCGCTCGACAAAGTGTCTACCTCGATGACGATCAACTCGACGGCCGCGATCCTGCTGGCGATGTATATCGCGGTGGCGAAGAAGCAGGGTGCGAAGCCTGAACAGATCACCGGCACGGTGCAGAATGACATCCTCAAGGAATTTATCGCGCGTGGTACTTATATCTACCCACCGCGCCAGTCGATGCGGCTGATCACCGATGTTTTCGCCTATGCCAAAGACCATCTGCCGCGCTATAACACGATATCGATTTCAGGTTATCATATCCGTGAGGCCGGCTCGACCGCCGTGCAGGAGGTTGCTTTCACGCTGGCCAACGGGATCGAGTATGTCCAGCAGGCGCTGGGAGCCGGACTCAAAGTCGATGAGTTCGCGCCGCGACTCTCATTCTTTTTCAACGCTCAGCAAGACCTGCTCGAAGAGGTTGCCAAGTTCCGGGCGGCGCGGCGGATTTGGGCGCGGCTGATGAAAGAACGCTTTGGGGCGAAGGATCCTAAGTCGATGATGCTGCGCTTTCACACGCAAACGGCGGGAGCCTCGCTGACCGCGCAGCAGCCGGAGATTAACACTGTGCGTACGACGCTGGAGGCGCTGGCGGCGGTTCTGGGCGGCACTCAGTCTCTGCACACCAACTCCCATGATGAGGCTTTGGCGTTGCCAACCGCCGGCTCGGCGCAACTGGCATTGCGGATTCAGCAGATTCTCGGTTACGAAACCGGCCTGGACCAGGTGGTCGACCCGCTGGCGGGCAGCTATTATATCGAAAGCAAAACCGACGAAGTTGAGGCGGCGGTGCTGGACTACTTAAAGCAGGTCGACGAGTTGGGCGGCTCCCTGCGAGCGATAGAGCAGGGGTTCTTCCAGAGGGAAATTCAGCGTTCAGCCTATGAGGCGCAACTCGCGGTGGAGAAGGGCGAAAAGACCGTCGTCGGCGTCAATCGCTTCCAGACTGAGGCGGAACCACATCAGGAGTTGCTCAAGGTCTCCGAGGAGCTTGCCGCGGAGCAGATTGAGCGAACGAATCGGATCAAGGCTGAGCGGAATAATGCGGCTGTCGCCGAATCTCTTGAGCAGTTGCGCAAGCGAGCAGGCGGGTCGGATAATCTGCTGCCGACGATTCTGACCTGTGTCGAGGCTTACGCCTCGGTCGGCGAAATCTCCGATGTCTTGCGGCAGGAGTGGGGAGAATATCAGGAACAGGTGGTACTGTGAGTATCCGTAAGATCAATCATATAGCGATCGCGGTGCCCGATTTGGAGGCAGCGCGTGAGAAATATGCAACACTGTTCGGTGTCCAACCGGGCGAGATCGAGACAGTAGCCGACCAGCAGGTCCGTCTCTGCTTTTTCGAGGTCGGCGACAGCCGAATCGAGCTGATTTCTCCTCTGCCCGAGAACAAGGGTGTTAACGGCTTTCTGGAGAAGCGCGGGCCCGGATTGCATCACATCTGCCTTGAGGTCGATAATCTTGAAGCCGCTCTGGAGCACTACAAAGCGGCCGGCTTGCGTTTGATCGATGAACGGCCGAGAGTCGGCGCCGGTGGCCATCGCATCGCTTTTGTGCACCCGGGCAGCGCCGAAGGCGTCCTGTTGGAGCTCGAAGAAACCGGCTAACACAAGCGCTGCCAACAAATTCCTTGACAAGCAGGGGGTCAGCCTCTTTTTTCACTGAAATTGTCCCGAGGGTGTGTGGCAGATGTTTGAAACTTGGTTCCCCATAGCGTTTCAGTTCTTCATGGCAACCGTTATCGGTGTGGCCATGTTCGGCATCTCGTCGTTTCTGGGCAAGCGGCAGGATACCAAAGTCAAAGGTGAACCCTACGAAAGCGGCATCTTGCCAACCACCGATGCCCGCGAGCGCTTTCCGGTCAAATTCTTCCTTGTGGCGATCCTGTTTATCGTCTTCGATCTGGAGACGGTCTTCCTGTTCCCCTGGGCAGTAAACTATAAGATGCTGGGGCTCTTCGGCCTGGTGGAAATGGGCATCTTCATCCTGATCCTCTTGGTGGGTTACGTATACATCGTAAAGAAAGGAGCCATCAAGTGGGAATAGAAGAGAAAATCCCTGACGGTATCATACTGACAACTTTGGAGAAGATGGTCGGCTGGGCGCGCAAGCGGTCGATGTGGCCCTTCGGTTTCGGGCTGGCTTGCTGCGCGATCGAGATGATGTCGACCTTCATGCCAAAATATGACATGTCCCGCTTCGGAATGGAGGTCTTCCGACCCTCCCCCCGACAAGCGGATTTGATGATAATCGCTGGTCGCGTATCTAACAAGATGGCGCCGATTGTGAAACGGCTGTACGATCAGATGCCCAACCCCAAGTGGGTGATCTCGATGGGCGCCTGCGCCTCCTGTGGCGGGATTTTCAATAACTACGCGATCTTGCAGGGCGTGGATCGAGTCATTCCGGTAGATGTCTATGTGCCCGGCTGTCCGCCGCGGCCGGAGCAGTTGATACAGGGTATTCTGAAGGTTCATGAGATAGCTGCCAATCAGAAATTCAAGGGCGGCGACAAAGAGGTCGCATAGCCGGCGAGCAGGGCAGGCAATAAGAGGCGATGGACGAGAAGACGCAGCAGAAAGCAACCGCCAAGTTTGGTGAAAGAATTCACGAGGTCAGCACCGACTTCGATGAATTGACTTTGGTAGTTGCGCCCGACCATGCTCTGGAGCTGATCAAATTCCTCCGCGACGACCCGCAGTTGCAGTATCTGCATCTCTCCGACATAAGTTGTGCCGACTGGCCGGAGCGCGAACGGCGCTTTGGGCTGGTCTACCACCTCTACTCATTCGAACTTAAGTCCTATGTGCGGATCAAAGTCTGGCTGGCCGAAGGCGAGCAGATGGCGACCCTGACCGGTGAGTGGGATACCGCCAACTGGCTGGAGCGTGAAGTCTACGACATGTTCGGGATTAGCTTCAGCGGGCATCCCGATCTGCGACGCATTCTCATGTGGCCCGAGTTCGAGGGCCATCCGTTGCGACGCGATTTCCCCTTGACCTATGAGATGCCTCGGTTCAGCCATAACAAGGACAACCCGCCGGAGGTCATCAAGTAGTGGAAACGAAGCGGATGACCATCAACATGGGACCGCAGCATCCTGCGACTCATGGTGTCCTGCGGGTGATCCTGGAACTTGAGGGCGAAACCGTCACCAAGTGTATCCCCGAAATCGGTTATCTGCATACCGGCATCGAAAAGACCGCTGAAGCCAAGCTCTATTATAAGGTCATCCCGATGACCGACCGGATGGATTATCTCGCGCCGATGTCGAATAATCTTGGCTTCTGCCTGGCGGTCGAAAAGCTCCTTGGGGTCGAAGTGCCGGAGAAGGCGCAGTGGGCGCGAGTGCTCCTGACCGAGGTGACCCGGTTGAATTCACATCTGGTCTGGTTGGGGACCCACGCACTCGATGTCGGCGCGATGAGTATGGTCACCTATGCCTTCCGCGAGCGCGAAGACATTCTGACTATCTACGAAGCAGTTTCCGGGCAGCGGATGATGTCGACCTATTTCCGCATCGGCGGTTTGGCGGACGAGCTGCCCGAGGGTTTCGACAAGTTGATCAGGGACCTGCTGGCGGTCCTGCCGGGACGCCTTGATGAGTATGAGGCGATTCTGACCAATAATCCGATTTGGGTTCATCGCACGCAGAAGGTCGGCGTGATCAGCAAGGAGGAGGCGATCAAATCGGGGCTGACCGGACCGCTGCTGCGCGCCTCCGGGGTCAAACATGACCTGCGCAAGAGCAATCCCTACTCCAGCTATGAGAAGTTCGACTTCAAAGTGCCGACCTCCGACCGCTGCGACAGCTTCGGGCGTTACGAAGTGCGGATGGAGGAGATGCGGCAGTCGCTGCGGATTATCAAGCAGGCGCTGGATGGTATGCCGGATGGACGCTTCCGGGCTCGCGCACCTGGAGTCGTGCTGCCAACTAAATATGAAACAATGCATTCGATGGAATCGTTAATCTTCCACTTTAAGTTGATTACCGAAGGATTTCATCCGCCGGTTGGCGAAGTCTATCAGACCATTGAATCCCCCAAAGGTGAGCTCGGGTTCTACTTAGTCTCCGACGGTAGCCCAAAGCCGCAGCGGATGCGGGTACGGCCGCCCTGTTTTGTGAATATCTCGGCTTTGGCGAAATTTGTCGAAGGTCGGTTGCTCGCCGATGTGATCACCTGCATCGGCTCGATTGATATCGTGCTCGGGGAGGTGGACAGATGATCCTCTCTGAAAAGGCGCGCGAGAAGATCAAAGTGGCGGGGCAGAAATACCCACAGGTGCGCTCGGCGATTCTGCCGGCGCTTCATGTCGCCAATGATGAGCATGGTTATGTCAGCGATAAAATGTTCGAGGAAATCGCCGAAACTTTGGGAATCAAATATGTTGATGTCGCCAGTGCGGCCTCATTCTATACCTATTTCCCCAAAGCGCCG
>JBDRQZ010000190.1:0-5163 GCA_043826025.1 bacterium
TCACCGAGGCAGGGGTGCCGACAACCTTCCTGCTAACGTCATTTTACTGGGAGAACTTCATCTACTTCGGCATGGGTCCGAAAGCCGGCGCCGATGGCACGCTGGCAGTCACGCTGCCGATGGGTGACAAGAAGCTGCCGGGAATTTCTTCAGCCGACATCGGCAAATGCGCCTTAGGTGTTTTCAAACGAGGCGGCGAGTTCATCGGCAAGACAGTCGGCATCGCCGGCGATCACCCAACCGGTGAGCAGATGGCCGCGTCACTAAGCAAGGCGCTCGACCAGACAGTCCGTTACAACTCGGTCGAGCCCTCAATCTACCGCAGCTTCGGTTTTCCCGGTGCCGATGATCTGGGCAACATGTTCCAATTCAAGCGCGACTACGAGGATTACTTCTGCGGCGCGCGCAATCTCGACTTCTCACGTTCCCTGAATCCGGAGCTGCAGTCATTTGATGATTGGCTGCGGGGGCATGCGGGCCAAATTCCGCTTGAGTAGATGATGCAAGTTGCCACCGTACCCGTGGTCCGGCCGCGACGAGAGGCGCTCAGTCGGCTGAGGTTGGAGGTAGCCATTCTCAGAACTTACCACTATCTATTCGCAGTCAGGGTAATCTAACCGCGACAGATGTGACCGTGCAATTGTTGGAGTTTGGATGTCGAACATAGCTTCATCGACACGCGACCGTTTGCACATCAACACGATCTGGCTGTTGGTGGCTGTCGGCGTGCTGTTCAGACTGGCCTTTCTCGGCATTTTGAACTTGCTGCCCGAGGAAGCCTATTATTGGAACTACGCTCAACACCTGGACATCGGCTACCTCGACCATCCACCGATGGTTGCCTGGCTGATTTATTTCTCGGAGTCTCTATTGGGCCGCAGTGAGTTCGCCGTGCGGCTGCCGGCGTTTATGAGTTGGCTGGTGATCGCCTTCTTCATGTATCGCTTTGCTAAAGAAATTCTCTCCGAGAAGATTGGCGAGCTGGTAGTGCTGTTGCTCGCTATCCTGCCCATCTACATGTCGGTGGGATTACTCATGACACCTGATGCGCCTTTTTACGCTTGCTGGGCGGGTGCGCTGTTCTTCCTCTACCGGGCGATATTCACCGGGCGGACTGCTGCCTGGATTGGCGCGGGCATCTGTCTGGGGCTTGGTTTGCTTTCAAAGTACACCGCCGGATTGCTGTTGCCGGCGACCCTGCTGTTCTTGCTGCTCGACAAAGAGTCACGTCACTGGCTGCGACGTCCGCAGCCATACCTTGCCACGTTGCTTGGTCTGGCGCTCTTTTCTCCGGTCATCTACTGGAACGCCCAACACCAATGGGCCTCATTCGTCTTTCAAGGTTCGCGGCGCTGGTCGGGAGGGATGGAATTCGATTTGCCGATTCTCCTGGCGAGCATTCTGGTGATTTTGACGCCGCTCGGAGCGTTTGAGGCGGTGAGGGTGCTTGGTTCCGGTTGGCGGCAGGCGTTTCATAATCGTCTGAAGAACCTGTCCCAACGGCGCCACTATCTGTTCATGCTGTTGTTCTGCGTCGTGCCCCTCTCGGCATTTGTGGTGCACAGTATCCAGGGGCAACCGAAGTTGAACTGGACCGGGCCGGTCTGGCTGGCGATTATACCTCTTATCGCGAAGGGCCTCAGAAAGATCAAATCTGCCTCCGCGATCAGGGCTACGGCCGCAATCTCGCGTCGTTGGCTTGCAACGTCCATCGTTCTGCTGGTTGCATACATCGGCGCCGCAAGCTATCTCGCCGCCGGTCTACCCGGTCTCGCTAAAGGGGACGGGATGAAGCTACCGGTCGCCTGGAAAGCCTACGGCGCGAGGATCGAGGCGATAGAATCGAGTCTGGAAAAAGAGAGCGGCACCGAGCCATTAATCGCGGGGCTGGACCAATACTGGCTCACCAGCGAGGCCAGCTTTTATGACGGAAATGATGATGACTTGCTGCCGGAGTTCGCCGCTGAAAATGTTGTCGGCGGCGAGAGTCTGATGTGGAATTCCTGGTTTGTGCCGGAGACGGCGGCCGGCCGCAATTGCATTTTGGTGAGTTTTACAGAAGACAAGCTGAACCATCCCTGGGTGGCGCGTCGATTCGCTCGGCTGGGGATGGTCTCGACCGAACGGCTCACCGATTCCACTGGCGAACTGGGGCATTTCTACTGGCGGATCGGCTACGACTATCAGCCCCCGGGTTAGTGACCAAGCAACATCGCTAAGCTCTTCTCCCCGCACACCTTCCGACTCCGATACTCCGCCGCTTCATCGGGCAGGAATCTCAACGGCTCTTTTCCTCTGACAAAAAAACATCGCCTGGTAAACAAAATTCGTTTGCCAGACGCAACCGTCGTCGTTTATTATCGTAAAGTACTTTGTAATGCAAAGTATAGTGAGATCCTAAGATAGCTAAGGAGAGAAAATGAAAGCTACAGAATCGCTGAAAAGCATCGAGCGGCGCGCCTACCGCTCGACTTTCAAAGATGGAGTCTACGACATCGCCATGGGCTTGGTCTTCCTGATCCTAGCCTGGATCCCGACGCTGGAGTCCCTGGGTGTTTCGAGATTCCTGGCCTACGCGCTGCTGATTGTGCCGGCCGGCTTCGCGCTGGCGGCGAAACGCAGTTTGGCGGTCCTGCGCCTGGGTGTGGTTGAGTTTGGCCCGAGACGGAAGACCCGGCGGCTCTGGTATCTGGCGATCGGGGGAGTTGTTCTGATACTCACCTTGCCGTTGATGATCATGATCGCGGCAAGAGGGATTCCCGCGGAGCGACTCTGGTTGATGATTGCGGCCTTTGCAGCGCCGCTGGTGGCGATTGCAGTCCTGGCGCTGGAGTTCCCCCGGTTCTTCCTTTATATAGCGCTGCTGTTTGCGGGTGTGGTCGAAGCCGAGTTCTTGCTGGAGTACCTGGGCGCGCCGCTGAACAGCATCGTCAGTTTCGGTGTGCCTGGTTTGGCGATTCTGCTGATCGGCATTTCGCTGTTGGTCAAATTTCTGAGAGACTACCCGAAACAGACCGGGGAGGCAACGGATGTCGTCCAATGAGCGGGCCGACGGGTCGAAGCCGGCAGAGGTTGATCGCCTGATTCATGAGCCGGCCAGATACAACATCATGGCCCTGCTTTATGTAATCGAGCGCGCCGATTTCCTGTTCGTGCAGAATCACACGCGGCTGACCCCGGGGAACCTCTCGGCTCATTTGAGCAAGCTGGAAGCCGCCGGCTATGTGAGAGTTCAGAAGAAGTTTGTCCGCAAGAAGCCGAAGACGCTGCTCAACCTGACGGCCGGCGGTAAAATCGCCTTTGAGGATTACCGCCGGACTATGACCGTGACGCTGGCCACCCTCCCTGAAATCGACACCGACCGTTCGCGGTAGGACAGGGCGTCACCCCAGAGACCGGCTAAGGTCTACCAAACAGGTTAGTAAATAGTCAGAATTAACCTCAGATTTTGTTAGCGTAGTATTAACGCTGCTCCGTAATCTGGTCAAGATAGATTAATTTAGTCCATTCTATCCCCGGTCTACAAAATCCTTCTGGAGGAAAAGAAGTATGCAGCGCTCAGTTCTTCTGGCTGTGGCTGGCTGGCTATTGGTATGCCTGTCGGCGATTAGCGCTCAGGCGCAGGTCCCGACACAGATCTCGTATCAGGGTCGTCTGTTGGATGCGGCCGATGTGCCCATCAGCGGCTCGGTCTCACTGACCTTCCGCATTTTCGATGATCCAAGCGGTGGCAGTGAGCTTTGGTCGGAAACCCACCCGGTGGTTGAGGTTAGCGACGGGCTCTTCAAGGTGTCCCTGGGCGAGATCACGCCGCTTTCAGCAGACGTCTTGGCTCCGGGCAGCGGTGGTGGTGGCGGCGGCGGAGCCGTCTACTTGCGCTATCTTGAGATTCAGGTCGGGGCCGACACGCCGATCACACCGCGCACGCTGCTGACCTCCGCACCGTACTCGGTCGCTACGACACGTGTGGCAGGCGATGTGAGCACGAGCCCGGGAGAGTTGCACTTAAGCGACTTGAGTGGCTCGACCACGGCGACGATCCGCGCCAGCAGCGATCCCGGCGGCAACGGGAGCGAGCTGGTCGCGGTCGACGGCAACGGCAGCACGACAGCCACAATTCGGGCCAGCAGCAGTTCGGGTGGAGCGGTGCTGCTGACCGATTCAAATGGGGATGCCAGCACCGAGCTGCACACGCTGAGCGTGGGCGGCGCGTTGGTGGTCTCCTCGGGCGGAGAACTTCTGGCTAGCCTGACCGGTGCGGACACCGCCTCGACAGTCGAGCTAAAGGGTGGCGGGAGCCTGCCTTCTCCGGGCCACACGACCCTGAGGCTCAGCGCAAGTCCCGACGCCGTCAGTTCGGTCGCGGCCAATGACATCGACAATGACGGATTTCCCGATGTGACTGTCACCTCAGTGTGCGGTGTAGCGAGTGCCGATGTAGCGATCAAGACCAAAGGCACCGGTGCCGACCCAAATCGGGTCACGCAGGTGAGCTCCGAAGTGGATGACTCCACCGCACAGGTCGCCAGCAGTATCGACCTTGATGGCGATGGCACGCCGGAGATCGGCAGCGAGTGTGCCGCCATCGAGTCCCGCTCTATTTTGAAGCAGTACTTCGAAACCGGTGATGTCCCGACCCAGACGCAGTTCAGCAATCTGCTTGACTCGGACGGGGTGCGTTCAGTCTCCCAAGTCGATGCTAACGGCGACGGCAACGCTGAGGCCAGGGTCACTGCTGTTGTAGTTTCGGCGAATCCAGAGCCCGGTATCGAACCGCTGACGGTTTCCTTTGTTTGCGACACAGACTCCGATGACGATGGTGTCACCGACAACGAGGCCTCACTTCATGTCACACCAACGACTTCCGCTGTGGCCATTAAAACGAAGGGCACCGGCGCGGACAACAACCGGACCTCCTCGATTTCTTCCAGCACCGCCACAGGCGAGGCCAGCACTATTTGCGATCTCGATGATGATGGCGACGGCATCCCGGACACTGAGTATTCCCTACACCTCACGCCTACGACTACTGCGGTGGCCATAAAAACGAAAGGAACCGGCGCCAACGACAATGGCAGAGCGTCGATTTCCTCAAGCACTGCCACCGGCGAAGCCAGCACTGTTTGCGATGTCGATGATGACGGCGACGGCATCCCGGAGGGT
>JBDRQZ010000191.1:0-4466 GCA_043826025.1 bacterium
CATCATCAACCTGATACTGCTGAGCCAGCAGATCCCGCTGCAGCGCTTCGGCGTCCGCCTGATTATCGATCTTGAAATCTTCGCCCTCGATCTTGGCCAGCCGCGCCGTGAACACCTCGTCTTTTTCTGTCTGGAAAGTACCGGGGAATTTCCAGTACTCTTCTGCCGTGAACGCGTCGATTTCGGCTTCGCGCTCACAGATAATCCGCAGCGCAACCGATTGGACCCGGCCTGCCGAGAGACCGCGACAGACAGTCTTCCAAAGCACCGGACTGACCTTGTAGCCGACCAGACGGTCGAGCAGCCGCCGGGCGGTCTGCGCATCGACTCTCTTTTGATCTACCTGTCCGGCGTTCGTCAGCGCGGCGAGCACGGCCTTCTTGGTGATTTCGTTGAAGGCGGCGCGATAGATTTCCGCACCGCAGCCGGCCAATTTCTCGGCAACATGCGCCGCAATCGCCTCACCCTCGCGATCCGGGTCGGGCGCGATATAGACCTTGTCAGCTTTCTGAGCTGCCTTGACAAGTTCCTTAATTGTCGCCGCTTTGCCTTTGATCACCCGGTATTCGGGCTCGAAATTATTCTCCAGGTCGATCCCGAGTTTGCTCTTCGGCAAGTCTAGCAGATGTCCGCCGGTGGCCTTAACGGTAAAACCCCGGCCCAGGAACTTCTTCAGGGTCTTCGATTTAGTCGGTGACTCAACAATGACAAGGCTGCTCGGCACGGTCGCAACTCCCTATTTCTTTACTACTCTGACCTTTCCCACGACCAACTCTTCGAGGGCGATGGTGGTTACTTTGCGATAATCGATAGTGATATCGGCGTCTTCGATCATCATCTCCAGCTTCGCCAGCCGTTCGGCATTGATCTGGCGCGCCCGCTTGGAGGCCACTAGCACTGCCTCATAGCGGTTGCGGGTCAGGCCTTCCAGTTTGTCGATCAACATCAATTTTTGATCCATGCTACCTCTTCCACTCCAGCTCTGTCGCCGCAATCCGGCTGCTGCGCTGCGATTCGGCTTCGATTATGCTCTTCACCAGATTCACAGTTTGCTCCAGCTTGTCATTACAGACGACGTAATCATATTTCGTCCAATAACCTATTTCCTTTAATGCTCGCGAGAGTCGCAACTCCCGTTGGGCTCTGCTCTCCGTCTTTCGAGTCCGAAGTCGCCGCTCCAGTTCGTTGCGACCGGGCGGCAGAATGAAGATCAAGACCGCATCCCGTCGCCACTTCTTGATCGCCATCCCACCCAGCACATCGATGTCGAATAACACGGTTCGGCCTTTGGCTTCGGCCGCCAGCACGAAATCTTTCGGCGTGCCGTAGTATTCATTGAAGACCTTTGCCGTCTCTATAAACTCCCCGCGCTGCGCTTTGTTCCTGAATTCATCCGGCGAGAGGAAGAAGTAGTGCCGGCCTTCACGTTCGCCCCGCCGCCGCGGACGGGTGGTCGCCGATATCGACTTGCAGAAATTGCGATTGGCTTTAAGCAGCAAATCGACGATAGTAGATTTCCCCGCCCCGGAAGGTGCAGAGAGAACAACCAGCAGTGGCTTGGGACGGTTGATGCGCCGGATCGGACTCATTCGATATTCTGCACTTGCTCGCGCAGTTTTTCGACTTCCTCTTTCATGCGAATAACTTCGGCGGAGATATCATAAAGCGAGGCCTTCGAGCCGATTGTATTAGCCTCGCGGTTCATTTCCTGGAGGATGAAGTTCAACTTCTTGCCGGCATCCTTGCCCGCCTTCAGCGCCGCTGAGAACGCCCGGCAATGGCTGCGCAGGCGCACGCACTCTTCGGTGATATCCGACTTGTCGGCCATCAGCGCGACTTCCATATCGAAACGCAACTTGGCGTCGCGCGTCAGCGGTTTGGGCAACTCCTCATCGCCAAGAATCTCCCGCACCCGCTTGCGCAGCCGTTCGCGGTAACGATCGAGCATCTGCGGCTGCATTTTCTCCACCAGACCAAGCGATCTTTCGATTGCCTTCGCGCGTGCCCGCATATCGGTTGCCAAGGCCCGACCCTCAGCGGCTCGCATCTGATTGAGATTGATCACCGCGGTGCGAATCGCCGCCAACAGCTTCTTGACCTCGGTCGGTGAGACAGTGGAGGTGACAGCCACATTGAAGAGATCCGTCAGACCGGCAAAATGATCGACACTGATCTCACCGGCTAGCTTGAACCGCTTTTTCAGATCAGTGAAAATCTTGTAGTAGGTCGCAGCCACTTCCTCATTGAGCATGAGGTCGTCAGGGGCTACCGAGTTGTCGACCGGAGAGACTGCGACGAAGAGCTTGCCCCGCGCTACCAGACCGCCGATAACTTCGCGAACCTGATTCTCCAGGTCTGAATATTTCTTGGGCAACCGGATCGAAGTTTCCAGAAACCGATTATTCACCGAGTTGATCTCGACCCGAACTCTCTTGCCGCGGACGACGAATTCAGTCGCCCCAAAGCCGGTCATACTGCGAACCACACGTACTCCTCTGCTTCAAAGGTCACCATAAAAAGGGGTCGGCGGCGATTCTGTCAACCAAAAAGTGGGGATTGCTGCGGGAGAGCGGGCGATCACTGCTATCTGCGGGCTTGACGGCGGCACTAAAGTGCCTTTTCTTGTCCGGTGATGTTGTTCCCCCGGTCTGTTGCGGTAAGCTACTATCTGGCAGTCGAGTACCAGAGAATACTGACGGGTCAGATATTACGGCAGGTGCGCTATCGCCGAGCCGAGAAGACCTTTCTGTTTCTCATAGGCGGTACGGAAGATCATTGGCTCGAATTCTCCTTCGCACCGCCGCGCTTTGTGTTGCGCCGTGGCAAGCCAGAACCAAGCGATGCTTTCGATGTCTGGCTTGAGATCGCCGGCAGCACGATAAGCCGGGTCTCGGGGCGGATTGACGACCGGATCATCGATTTTCAACTGACCGGCGAATCTGAGACCGGCACGGCCGAGGATTGGACCATCCGGTTTGAGCTGTTCGGGGCACTGTGCAACGCCCTGCTGCTGGATAGCGCGGGCAATATCGAACATGCCACTCGCGTGGTCAGCGACAGCCGCGCGCTGCGGCCGGGGATGAGCTACAGCGAACCGGGCACCTTCAAGCCGCTGCGACAGATCGGCGAAGCAGTTATCTTCGAGAGTGAGGCGGCGACTTATAAGCTCCGTTATCAGAGACACATCCACCAAGTGATCGCCGAGGTCAAACCGGGCAAACTCGCCTTCAAACCGGATCATCGCCAACCGCTGCTATCCCTTTTTGAGGGTCTGGCGGCAGGCGAGGTCGGCGAAAACGTAGCCGACCGCGCCAAGCAACGGCTCACGCAACAGCTCGCCAGGGAACTTGCGCACCGCCGCGACCAGTTGCAGCAATTGCGTCAGCGTCTGGAACACTGCGCGGCGGCGGAGAAATTCCGCCAGTGGGCCGACCTGTTAATGGCCAATCCACACGCCAGACCACAGGGGAGCGAGGTCATTGTGCAGGATCTATATAATGAGGGCCAGATCGGCATCCCCCTGCGGCCCGGCAAGAGCATAATCGAGAACGCCACCCTCTATTACAGGAGTGCCAGCAAGCTGGCGCGGGCTCCGGAATATCTGAAGCGACGGATCGCGGCAATCGAAAAGCGAATTCAACAACTTGAGCAGGCAGGCTCGCGGCTGGCTGAATTCGATGATCCGGCGGAGATCAAGAAACTGGCCGCTGAACTCGGCAGTTCGCGACGCGCTCGGCAGAGGGGCACTGGTAAGGATCCGGAGGAGTCGCGACCTTACCGCAGCTTCAGTGGACCGGGGGGCGAGAGGATTCTGGTCGGCAAGTCGGCGGCTGACAATGACACTCTGACCTTCCGGATCGCTCGCAGTTACGACTACTGGTTCCACACGCAGCAGTCGCGTGGTTCTCATGTCATTTTGGTGGTGCAGGACAAGAACCAGACCCCCAGCAGACGGACGATTGAAACCGCCGCCGCACTGGCAGCCTACTACTCTGATGAACGCAAGGGCGACCACGTGCCGGTGATTTACACCCAGCGGCGTCATGTCCGCAAAGCTCGCAAAAGCGCGCCCGGTCTGGTGATTCCGCAACAAGTGGAATCGATCTTTGTCACTCCAGGGCAGCCCCAGAGCGACAAGTCAGATCTCGATTGACGATGGCCCCCGGCTTGAGTAAATTCGAGGAACAATGAGACCTATTCTAACACTCATCCTGATCGGCGTAGCTCTGGCGGTAATTCTCTACCTGGCGTTGCGGCCGCAGCCGGAGAATCCTCGGGTCGTGCAGTTCATCGACTGCTATGTCGACCTGGCGATCATGCAGGAGGCAGCCGATTCGGTCAGCGCGGTTTTTCAGCAAGCGCGCGACTCAGTACTGGCGGCGCATAGCTTCGACATGGAAAGTTTCCTGGCGCTGAAAGATAGTCTCGATCAAACCCCGGAGTATCTTGTTGAAGTCTGGTCGGAG
>JBDRQZ010000192.1:0-4433 GCA_043826025.1 bacterium
CTCTGCTTGCCGCGCTTTTGCCCCTGCCCGGCCTGGGCGAGGCGGGCCACATCTGCTTCGTGCTCTTCGTCGCGGCGGCAGCGTTCTGGATCACCGAGACCATCCCCCCGTTTGCCACCGGTCTGGCAGTAATCATCTCCAGCATCTATATCCTCGGCATGCCGGGCGGGCCGCTGGGTTTGGAGAGCACCGGCCTCCAAACCAGCTATCAGATTTTCCTGAACCCCATTGCCAGCCCGGTGTTGGTGCTATTCTTTGGTGGGCTGATTCTGGCAGTCGCCGCCAGTAAACATGGACTGGATGTGCGGCTGGCGCGCGCCTTCATTCGACCATTCGGCACTCATCCGCGGATGGTGCTCCTGGGCATCATTTCGATCACCGCGCTGTTCTCGATGTTCATGTCAAACACTGCGACCACGGCGATGATGATTGCCATCGTCGCGCCGTTGTTCAAGTATTTTGAGGACCGTCCCGGCTTCAAACAGGCGCTCGTCCTGGCGGTGCCCTTCGCCGCCAACATCGGCGGTATGGGAACGATCATCGGTACGCCGCCAAATGCCGTGGCGGCCAGTGTGCTGCTGCAGCTTGGTTATCCGGTCTCTTTCCTTCGCTGGATGTTGTTCGGCGTACCGCTGGTGATTGTCCTTTTGGCGGCGCTCTGGTTGATTCTGCTGGCGGCGTTCAAGATCAAGAAGGATCGTTTCGAACTGCTGTTTCCGGAACCTCTGGCGGTTACCTGGGATCTGGTGGTAGTGGTCGTGACCTTCGTGGTAACAGTCCTGCTCTGGCTGACAGAGCCCTTAAACCACCTGCCCGCTGCCGTAGTAGCGTTGATTCCGGTGGGGGTGTTCACGGTCACCGGAATTATCGACCGCGACGATCTCCAAAAGCTTGAGTGGCATGTGCTGATTCTGGTCGCCGGTGGTCTCACCCTGGGTGTCGCGATGAAGGTCTCAGGACTCTCGGAATACCTGAGCGGTCATCTGGCGCAGGTTCCTCTGCCGGCGACGCTGATGATCGTAGTGGTGGCGTTGGCAACCGTGCTGCTTTCCAATTTCATGAGTAACACCGCCGCGGCCAACCTGCTGATCCCGATTGCCGGCGCGCTGGGGACGGTTTCACCTCTGATTGGCGCAATCACCGTGGCGCTGGCGGCTTCGCTGGCGATGAGCCTGCCGATCTCGACCCCGCCCAATGCGATAGCTTTCGCCACGCGAGCGGTCACGACACGGGAGTTGGCGACCTATGGCACGCTGGTGTCGATTATCGGCGTGGCGCTATTGCTCCTGGTGGTGTATCTCTTTCGCGCTATCGGCGTGTTCGGCTGAAATAGTTTGCAGCGCTTCTCAGTGCTGCCGAGCTGGGCACAGTAGTCTATCCGCGCGCGTTCGGCGGCGATTTCTTGCTTGGCAACCTCCTAAAACGTAGTAACTAGCAGTATATGCGAGTTCAGAACATAACCTGGACATGCATCAAGAACTCGTTCCAGGGAAAGGAGCAAATCGTGAAATACTGTTTGGCTGTTCTGTTCATCTTGCTGACATTTGGTCCGCTCGCGACGATCGCGTCTGCCGATTCAGGCGGCGCATCGAAAGCTCTCATCGGTCCGCATCTGGGTATCCAGAAATCCCAGGACTCAGACAAAGCCAATTATCTGGTCGGGGCCACGCTCAGATTGAAACTGATGCCGGCGCTGGCTGCGGAGGGCAGCATTGCATATCGAGATGAGAAGTATGGCGATGAGGCCATCACCGTGCGAAGCTGGCCAGTGACTGTGACCGGTTTGCTCTACCCTCTGCCGATTATTTATGGCGGTCTCGGGGCGGGCTGGTACAACACGACATTCGATTACAGCGATGCCTTGAACAACGCCGGCTTCAACGATGAAACGACCCAGGAATTCGGCTGGCACCTGGCGGTCGGCATCGAGTTGCCGCTCTCGGGCAAAACCCGCGTGTTCGGCGACGTCCGCTATGTGTTTCTCAACTACGATATCGAGGATCTGCCGGATGCCGTGATCGATGGCGTGGATGCCAACTTCTACTCGATTTCGGTCGGCCTGCTGCTGGGTCTCTAGGCCGACGTTGAAGTTTACTGGAGCCTTGCTCTGATAACGCTGTGGCGATTTGAGGTCAAATCCTTTGGCAGGCTACCGACACCAATCTTTAGGTTGACAAGTTGTAACCTGTCGGCTACTTTGGCTGGCGCGAATGAGCCCCCGTAGCTCATCTGGATAGAGCATCTGCCTTCTAAGCAGAGGGTAGCAGGTTCAAGTCCTGCCGGGGGTAGAAAGCTTGCAGCCGCGATCAAGTCGCGCAGATTCTGGTCGACGGCTCAGATACAGACCTTTACGGTGGGTGTAGCTCAGTCGGTTAGAGCGTCTGGTTGTGGCCCTGAAGGTCGTGGGTTCGATTCCCATCACCCACCCCATTCTCCGAGTGCGACTGACTTCCTCTTGTAGAAGCACGGCACACGGCTTGGCGGGTAGTCGTCCCAGTCCGCGACACTTAGCAAAATTCTTGCATCCTCCGACCAAACAAAATGGATAGTTCGGTGTATTATATCTGGAGCAAAGCGAATCCGTCCGTTCGCACAGGAGGTCTATTATGTCTCGCAGCAGTCTTTCTAAAATCGTTTTGTCGGTAACACTCCTTCTTTTCCTGGTCGTTGGCTTTGCCTGCGACGATGATTCCGAGGAACCTTCACAGCCAACTGGTACTTCCGATCTCACGGTGACCAACTTCAGTGACTGCAAAAGCGGCATCGCCAAGATCGCAGGCGCGAGCTCGACCCAGGAGTGCATCGAGTGGCAGTATGCGGATGGTGTGCTTTCCATTCACCATGTGAACGCGGGCTTCAACTGCTGTGTCACTGCCTTGCTGGCCAGTTTCGCCAAGGAGGCAAACGAGATCACAATCACTGAGAGCGAAGTTCTCGATCAGGGGGGGTGCAACTGCCTCTGCCTTTATGATCTTGACTACCAGTTGAATTCCTTCGCCACCGGCGTTTACACCTTCACGATCATCGGTCCCTACATGGAGACCACCTCCACGCCTGAATCGGATTATCTGACTTTCAGCGTTGATCTCGCGTCCGAGCCCAGCGGCTCATATTGTGTCGACCGGGATCACTACCCCTGGCAGTAGGCGTGAAGGAGTAGATTCCAGACGCTGCCGGTGTCTGGCGGGTGAGCTGCTCCAGCGGTGCAACTCCGGCTCGACAGCTGTCGGTCTCCCTCCATGAAGATGCTGCAGCCAAGAGAGCCGGCATTCGTATGTCATTCTAAGGCGTGAGCCGGGCAAGCGGTCCTGCAATTCGCCTGAGTTGAAGATAAGAAATCCGAGGTGCACAGTTTCCAGCTCGACGGTGCGAAGAGAGAGGAGCAAAATCAGCGTGAGTAACAAAGTAGTTGTAATCACCGGCGCCAGCAGCGGTATCGGTGCAGTATTGGCCAAAAAACTGGGCGAACGGGGCGACAAGATGGTATTGGCCGCCCGTCGTGAAGAAGCACTGAATGAGGTCGCCGCGAGTTGCGGCAGCGAGGCTCTCACAGTCGTGACCGACGTCACCCGGCGCGTAGATGTTGAACGACTCAAAGAAGTGGCCCTGGCGAAGTTCGGCGGAATCGATGTCTGGATCAACAATGTGGGTCGGGGGATCACCAAGCCGGTGCTGGAACTCAGCGACGATGATTTCGATCAGATCATCGATGTCAATCTCAAATCGGCCTTGTACGGTATGCAGGCCATCATCCCCTACTTTCAGAAGCAAGGCAAAGGCCACTTGATTAATGTCTCATCTTTCCTGAGCCGCGTACCGCTCGCGACCTTACGGTCGATCTACAGCGCGTCGAAGGCAGCGCTCAACTCACTGACCGCCAACCTGAGGATGGACTTGCAGGCTCAGTATCCCGGCATTCATGTCTCCCTGGTGATGCCGGGGATGGTGCTGACTGAATTTCATGAGAATGTCCTAGGTAGTAGGCCACAGACCAGGCCGGGAAACATCGCCAATCCTCAGAATGCCCAGACAGCCGAACAGGTGGCGACCGCGATTGCCGAGTTAATCGATCATCCGCGACCGGAGATCTACACCAATCCGGCAATGGCGGGAATCGCCACGAAGTACATTGAGGATGTCGCGGCGTTTGAGGCGACCCTCTTCCGCTCTGCTAAGTAGCAGCCCGGGCAGCACTTCCCAGCAAAGTCGAGATATTTCCCTGTACGGAGCGGTTTGATTCTGTTATAATTGCTTTTTGTGGCAGGAATCAAAACTTAGTGGACAGGGCTATGGTTGACGAAAGAAGAGAGACGAACGAAAACCACGATGAATCGGTGATCGAACCGGAGATCGCGTTGCCCGCGGTCAAGCTGGCTGATTTGTCAGAACTGATGCGGCGATCGGTGGCGCACCAGGGCTGGAAGGAATTGACC
>JBDRQZ010000193.1:0-3909 GCA_043826025.1 bacterium
ATCGCAAACATCACAGACGCCGTTTATCTAATCCAGTTTATCTTCGGCAGCGGCCCTGCGCCCTGTGCGAATTGTCTCTAGGATCGGCGGCTGGCGGAGCAGCAATCTTAGAAATAGAGACTGACAGCCAGATAGGTGTAACCCTTCGAGACTCGGAAGCCATCGATACGCGTCTCATTAGTGCTGCTCGTCGTCCCGTTGCTCACCTCATAGATAGTAGTCCGGCTGTCCTTCGACCACTCGAAGGCTGCATCAAGTGAGTACTCGCCCAGAAGACTCAGATAGCCGGTGACAAACCACTCGGCGCCGAAGAGTGTGCGAGCACCAACCGACCAGGAGTTGTAGGTTCGCTCATGAGTCGGGTTGTTCGGGGCGCCTTGATCGCTGCTGCTGTGGTTGAATTTGACCAGCGGTCCAATACCGACATAGGGGTGAATCTTGGTCGAGCTATTCAGCTTGAACATTCGCTGGATCGTCAACGATATCGAACTGCTGTTGGAGTTCTCAGTGCTAGCGATGTAAGAAGTGTCTTCGGTGATCTGTTCCGTCTCACGGTCCTGGTTGGACAAGCTCACTCCCAGACCCATTCTCCAGATAGCGCCACTCATCGTCGTCTTCTGCAAAGAGAGAGTTGTTCCCTGGAAACCGGTAAGTCTGACATCGGACTCAAGGCCGAATTGCAGCGCCCAGGTGCCTTTGGTGTCAATTTTCTCACCGGCCAAGAGCGGTGCCGTGGCTAGTACCATGATGGCGACTAAAGCACCAACCAAGATTCTGTGCGAGAACCACATCGTTTCCTCCCCATGTGAGAGATTAGTCTACATCCAAATCCAACATATCTACTTGTACTCCGACTCCAGGACGAAATCTCCCGGAAAACGTTGAAAGTCGCGCTGATGCCCTCCCGCGCCGGACATTCAATCACTTCGATGCCGGGCGCACCGGCAGCAGCACACAGCTACTCGAACTTGAGGCCCTGCGCCAGTGGCAACTCTCGCGACCAGTTGATGGTGTTGGTTTGGCGGCGCATATACGCTTTCCAGGAATCGGAGCCCGACTCGCGGCCACCGCCGGTTTCTTTTTCGCCACCAAACGCGCCGCCGATTTCCGCACCGGAGGTGCCGATATTCACATTCGCGATACCGCAGTCGGAACCACGATGTGAGAGGAAGGTCTCCGAGTGCAGCAGGTTGGTGGTGAAGATCGCCGAGGAAAGACCCTGCGGCACCTCATTGTGCCACTCGAGCACCGTGTCGAAATCGTCATACTCGATCAGATACAAAATCGGCGCGAAGGTTTCATCATGGACAATCTGCCAGTCATGCTGCGCTTTGACAATCGTCGGTTCGACATAGAAGCCCTCGCGGTCGATCTTCTTGCCCCCATAGAGAATCTCGCCACCCTGCGCCTTGATCGTCTCAATCGCACTCATCATGATATCGACCGCAGACTTGTTGACCAATGGCCCCATCAGAGTGTTGGGATCGAGCGGATCGCCGATCCGCACCTGAGCATAGGCTTTCACGAGTCGGTCAGTGAATTCTTTGGCGATACTCTTGTGCAGGAAGACGCGCCGGGTCGAAGTGCAGCGTTGGCCGGCGGTGCCGACCGCGCCAAACAGCACGGCGCGGATTGCCAGATTGAGGTCGGCGGTCTCATCGACAATGATCGCATTGTTGCCGCCCAGTTCGAGAATCGTGCGCCCCAAACGCTTCCCGACCACAGCGCCGATCCGGTAGCCCATCTGGCAGGAGCCGGTGGCCGAGATCAGCGGGATCCGGGTATCATTAACCAGCTTCTCGCCGATCACCGAACCCTTGCCGACCGTGAGGCAGAACACACCCTGCAGCTTGTGGGCCTTCATGACATCATTGCAGATGTGCTGCACCGCAATCGCGGTCAGCGGCGTTTCCGATGAAGGTTTCCAGAGGGTCACGTCGCCACACACCGCCGCGAGTGCCGCGTTCCAGGCCCAGACCGCGACGGGGAAATTGAAGGCCGAGATCACGCCCACCACCCCCAGCGGATGCCACTGCTCATACATGCGGTGCAACGGCCGCTCCGAATGCATGGTGAGGCCGTAGAGCTGGCGTGAGAGACCGAGCGAGAAATCGCAGATATCGATCATCTCCTGCACCTCGCCCCAGCCCTCCTGAGTGATCTTGCCCATCTCCAGCGTGACCAGTTGCCCCAGCGAGTGCTTCTTGGCGCGCAGCGCCTCACCCAGATCGCGCACGATCAGGCCACGTTTCGGGGCGGGGATCATCCGCCACTCTTTGAACGCTTCGAGCGCAACCTGCATGATCTGGTCATAGTCCTCCGCAGTCGCCTGCGCGACTTTGGCAATCTCCTTGCCGGTGGTCGGATTAATCGAGGCGCTCAGATCGCGGCCTTCGATCGGCGCCCAGGCGCCCGGCCCGGAGCAAGCGCCGGAGTTTATCTCTGCGATACCCAGTTCTCTGAGGAAATCCATCTTAACTCTCCGTTTTGACGGTTCAGTTTATGGTAAGTAACATTATCTTCTGTCTTCGCTCACCGGTCGGAGTGCGGCCCTCGAAACCGGTCGATCAGAGCGCATACTTCTCCCCGCGAGCCATCCATGATGGCCCGTAATGCCCCCTATGTTGGATGGCAAACCGCTTTCTGTCAAGCAGTTTGTGCTGGGAGCGGAGTAGCAGAGGATCCTTATTCCCTTGAAAACGCAGCGGCGATCTGCTATCATGAGAACAGCACAATAGATTCAGCGACTGGCGGCGAAAAAACGACAAGCGCCGAGCAAGAATGGCGCACAGCACCTTGGTAGGTGCAACTACGGAACAAAGTCCGTGAAGGGAGGCGAATGTGCCGGAGGAAAAGAAGACCGCTCTGGTCCTGAGCGGCGGTTCGATCAAGGGAGCGTTTCAGGCGGGAGCGCTGCAGGAGGTCCTCTCAAGCGGTATCCAACCTGACGCGATTTACGGTATTTCGGTTGGCAGTCTCAACGGCGGCTTTCTCGCCGATCGCGCCGGAAAAGCCGCGCTTGCGGGGAACGACCCCGATTGGCCCGCTATCGGCAATGAGCTGGTCCAGTTTTGGCAAGGCGAGATCGATTCTTTCGACAAACTTGGCAAAGAGCGCGGCAAGGTCAGCCTGCTCTGGAGCGTGATCCGTGGCAAGTTCGACGGTGCAATCGACACCGCCCGCCTGCAGAAGCTGGTCAAGCAGATTCTCAGCGAGGACGACCTCGCTGCCTACCCCGGCATCTTCAAAGCCGGAGCGGTCAACCTGATCAGCGGCGAATTGGTTCAGGCGGACCAGCACAACAGTGCGCGCCAACTGCGGGAATTCATCATCGCCAGTACTGCGATTCCGGTCGTGATGCCCAGCTCGATGATCGGCAGGACTCCCTATGTCGATGGCGGGGCGCGCGATGTCGCCACTTTGCACGAGGCGATCGCCGACGGTGCCACCCGGATCATCTGTATCCTCTGCCAGGAGGAGAAAATGGGCGCGGCCGCGGTCGATCCCGGCAATCTGGTTGAGTTCGGCGACCGTCTGATGGGAATCGTCACCAATGAAACGCTCAACAATGATCTCCAATACGCGCAGTTGATCAACGAGTTGCTTGCTACTGGCAAGCTGCAACCGGAGGACAAGGGGGATGGCGAATCCTATCGTCAACTCGACCTGACTATCATCCGCCCCGCGAGTCCGCTCAATATCGAATTGACCGATTTCGACACTGACGACATCAAGCGGCTGATCAAACTCGGCCGCGAGGCAGCACTGGCGCAGATGCACTCGTAGACTGGAACCCCGTGGTTCGGACTTTCTTACTACCGCTTCAGATATCAGAACGCGTAGGGGCGCAGCCCCCGATCCGAGTCGAGGGGGGAGAGTGATGCGCACGCCTTCGTGACACGGGGCCAA
>JBDRQZ010000194.1:0-4174 GCA_043826025.1 bacterium
CGGATGGCCGGATGTTTCCGGTGACCGATAGCTCTCAGACAGTTGTCGATTGCCTGCTGCACGCCGCTCACCAGCGAGGTGTGACGATCAGACTGGGGGCTGGTGTTCGCGATATTGTCGCGCGGGAGGATGCCGCACAGGGGAGTCAGTTCGAGATCAGCTTGCGCGATGGTTCGAAACATCATTACGACCGCATTCTGCTGGCGACCGGTAGCGCCGGTCGGGGCTATCGGCTGGCTGAGGCGCTCGGCCACACAATTGTCCCCTGCGTGCCCTCGCTCTTCACTTTCAAGATCTCCGATCCGCGGTTGGCCGGTCTCTCCGGGCTTAGTTTCGAAAACGTGAGACTAACCTTGTCAACTGGAGTCGGCAAGCCTCTTCAGCAAACCGGCCCCTTGTTGATCACGCACTGGGGCCTGAGCGGACCGGCAGTATTGAAACTCTCCGCCTGGGATGCGCGGAAGCTTCATGACTGCAAGTACCGGGCTGAGCTTGAAATCAACCTCTTGCCTGAACAGAGCACGGACACGGCCTACAGCAGGCTGATTTCCTACAGAGAGAAGAATCCCCGCAAGCAGGTACATTCCGGCGGTCCGCTCAAGATTCCGCGTCGCTATTGGCAACGCCTGGTCGAACTGCAGGGCCTTGATGCAGCCACAACCTGGAGCAAGCTGGGCAATGTCGCGATTCGCGCAATTGTAACCGAACTCACGCATGGCAATTTCAGTGTGAGCGGCAAAGATGAATTCAAGGAGGAGTTTGTCACTTGCGGCGGTGTGGCGCTGCCGGAGGTCGATTTTCGCACGATGCAGAGCAAGCTCTGTCCCGGGCTCTATTTTGCGGGGGAGATCCTCGATATCGATGGCGTCACCGGCGGCTTCAATTTCCAGAATGCCTGGACCACCGGCTGGCTGGCGGGCAAGAGCATGATTGCCTAGCTGCGCAGCGCGGCGTATTCCCTATCGAGAATCGAGTAGTGGAGCAGATCGGTGAACTCACCCGAAATCATCATCGCCTCCCGCATGGTCCCCTCATAGGTGAAGCCCGCGGACTTCACGAGCCGCTCGGAGCGCTCATTGCCGCGCACCACCGCCGCCCAGACCCGATGTAGCTCGAGTTCCTCGAAGGCATACTTGAGCATGGCGCGAATCACCTCGCCGGCAATACCCCTGCCCCAGTACTCCGGCTCCCCTATAACCATTGCCAATTCACAGCGACGGTGGTACTGATGAACAGACTCCACGCCGGCATAGCCGATCAGCTTTTCACCCTCGCAAATCGCAAAAAGCCAGTTTGAGGGATTGCTCTTCACCTGCTCCAACCAACGCTCGGCTTCCTCCAACTCTGTCAGCCTGGGCGACAGATGGCGGTTAACTCGTGGATCGCATCGCCAACGAACCAAGGTTTCAAGATCGCTCTTGGTCAAGTCACGTAAGGTCGTCATCATCTCTGCTGCCTGCTGAAGCTCTAGCTGTAGTTCTGCCCGGCCGCTCGCCTCCGCAAGACCTCTTCAAGCGAGATCAACGGGCGACTGATCGCGGAGAGCGTCTCTTCCCTAAACGCCCCGGTTTCGATCAGCTCACGCCCTGCAGCTTTCGCGGCTGCCAGAACCGACAAACCGTCCGCAGTGAACTCACCCTTCTGTTTCATTAGGTGAGAATGAGGACGTAGTAGCGCCCCGGCGAATTCGACGCTGCTGGTGGCGGCAAGCTCTTCCACGATTCTGACCACGGTGCCGAAGTTCTCGATTTCCCACCAGCCACCGGTCGCGACCAGCACGAACTTTCTGAGGTTGACATTCTCACGCAACCTGGCCCGCGTCCGGCCTTCGCGCATCTCCAGTTTCGGCAACATCAGCGGACAGAGGCGGTTGATCAGATTCTGCATGTCGCCGGGCAAGGGAATGTGTACCGGCGTGGCGAATACCAAAGTCTCCGCCTCCTTCAGCTTCGGGTAAAGCGAATCCATCTCATCGCGGATACAGCAGATCCCCGGCTCCTTAAACCAGCAATACATATCCTGACAGGAGCACGACTTGACTCTGAGTCGGCTAGCGTAGTAGAGTTCCACCTCAGCGCCCGTCTCACGAAGTCCCTCAACGAATGGGGCCAGCAGTGTCCCGGTATTGCCCTTGTCTAGATGCGGGCTGCCATTGATCGCCAGGATTTTCGTCACAGTTTCCTCCCCAGATTACTGTTTCAGATTAACGGCACAGCTTGATTACCCTCGTATCTGCGATCCGATCGCCAAGTCTGGTCCTTTCAGGCGAAGTTAGAATCAACACCATGCCCAGAATGCTGAATACCGGGAGCGCGTCGACCGCACGCAGCAGGTTTCGGACCAGGGCCGGGCCAAGCCCGGGCTCACGACCATCCTCTCCCACGACTCGCAAGCCGAGCACTCGCTTTCCCAGGGTCGCGCCAAATAGACCTTCGAGCACCACGAAATAGAGAACAATAACCGCCAGAAACGCCAGGCAGAGCGGGTCGGTCACAAACCAGCCATAGTTCCAGAGATGTTCTGAGTTACTCAACAGCCAGGTACCCTTGACCAATCTGGTCACCGGAAAGAAGAAGAGGCTTAGGAAGATGAAGTCCAGAGCCAGTGCCGCGATGCGCAATCCCAGACCGGCAAAGTGGTGTTGCGAAACTTCCATTTTCCTCTCCCGCCATTGCTATCCAAATCAAGCAAAACTGTAGGGAAGCGCAAGCGCCTTTCGCTGCTCGCCCCCCGCAAAAAAGAAGGCCGCCAGATTGATCGTACAACCTGGCGGCCCTGCAAGCAGGTCAAACTGCTACTTGACTAACAGCATCTTGCGGGTTTCGATATAGTCGCCGGCTGCGAGTCGGTAGAGGTAGACCCCTGATGCCAGTTGTCGGCCGCTGTCGTCGACGCCGAGGAAGAGCGCGCTGTGATAACCGGAGTTCAGATAATCATCCACCAGCGTCGCGACCCGCTGACCGGCGATATTGTAGATCTCCTGTCTGACTTGGCCCTACACCTGCAGCGCGAATTCGATCTCCGTCTGCGGGTTGAACGGGTTCGGATAGTTCTGCGTCAGCGAGTACGCCTCCGGCAGCGCAACCACCTCCAGCTTGGTATTCATCAGGTTGCCCTCGTAGTCGGAGACCTCCGCGGCCGTCAGTTCCGCCTTACCGCCAATCCGAATGATCTCGCTCACGCCGGCGGCAATCGCCTTGCTCGACATATCATGCACCAGCACTCGCAACTTGCCTGCCTCGGCATAATCGAGCACCGTCATCTCCGTCAGATTAAGCAGGCTGTAGTCGCCCTCAACGGCGAAGGTCAAAAGCACCGCGCCAAGTCTCATATCGGTGTCGGTGGTAACGGTCGTGCCGTTGAAGCGCACCACTACCTGACTAGCAAAAGGCGCCAGCTTGGCAAAAGGCAGCGCGTCGCCGATGATGATGCGCTGCAGATAGACCAGATCGCCGACACTCAGCACCTGACCATCATTGTTGACATCCGAGGCGGCAATCTGTCCCTCAAGGCTGACATCAAAGACGACAACGCCATAAAGGAAGTAGTTGGTGAACAGCACCGCGTCGGAGATTTCATTGGCAAGACCGTTGAGATTGATATCGCCGCGAGCGTCAACCGAGTCGCTGGGAATGACATCGATGCCGCCGTTGATGAAGTCGAGAGCGCGCAACGGCTCCGGCTTACCCGGCTCAGTGCCTTCCAGACAGTCATCAGGGGCACCGACCCACTGTGGTCGCGCCGACTCAGGGAATTGGAGATCATCATCCTCATCCCAGATCAAGTTGCCCTCGAAGTCATAGATCGCGTGATCCACATACAGCCAAACTCCGCTAATATCGGAGATTGAGTTGTCACCGCAGTCATCCCAGAAGTAGTAGATTGGCACATACTGGCCATTGTAGGTGCGGTCATTCGTGACATAGAATTTCAGTTCCGCCAACTCATGCGGGTCGGTGTCGGGCGGGCCGTAACAACTCGGATGGTTGGGACCGTTGTTCTGATCCGCCATAGCGATGATGCGCAGCAGACCACTGGGGCAAGCATCGCCACAGTTGCCCTGGACACCATAGCGATAGGTGAAGTACTCCCAACCGCAGTCTTCGAGAAGTTGACCGGGATCGGCGCTCATGAAGGTGAGCGCGGAGGCATCATAGGCGATCAAAAAATCGAA
>JBDRQZ010000195.1:0-3446 GCA_043826025.1 bacterium
GGGCCGAGTGACAGACAATATCGTCTACTTGACCGCGGATAAAGAGGACCAGCATTACATCGCACAGGCCAATGAGCCGCTCGATGAGAAGGGCCGCTTCGTGGAGGAGCGGATTAAGGTTCGCTACCGCAGCGACTATCCGATTATCGGGGCTGAGGAAGTGGAATTCATGGATGTCAGCCCCAAACAATTGGTGAGCGTGGCGGCCTCGCTGATCCCCTTCCTCGAGCACGACGACGCGAACCGCGCGCTGATGGGCTCAAACATGCAACGTCAGTCGGTGCCGTTGCTGGTGACCGAGCCCCCCGTGATTGGAACCGGCATGGAACCGAAAGCTGCGCGGGATTCCGGCGCGGCATTGGTGAGCAAGATCGCCGGCGTGGTCACTTATGTCGATGCGACCCATATTATCATCGAGCCGGACGCCAAGCCTAAGGGTGATGAGCTAGGTTGGGTCGAGCCGGTGTGTCACGATCTGATCAAGTTCAAGCGTTCGAACCAGGACACTTGCATCAGCTACAAGCCGATTGTCGATCTCGGTGAAAAAGTCGCGGTCGGCGACGTGTTGGCTGATGGTCCCGCTGTGCACGGCGGAGAACTGGCGCTGGGCTACAACGCCACGGTCGCGTTTCTGCCTTGGCGAGGTTACAACTTCGAGGATGCGATCATTGTCAGCGAACAGCTGATCCAAAGAGACATTTACACTTCGATTCATATCGAGGAATACGAACTCCAGGTCCGCGACACCAAGCGCGGCGCCGAGGAGATAACCCGCGAGATTCCCAACGTCTCAGAGGAGGAGTTGGCTCATCTCGACGAGATGGGTATTGTCAAGGTCGGCACTGAAGTCGAGGCCGGCGATGTGCTGGTCGGCAAGGTGACTCCCAAGGGTGAGACCGAGCTTTCGCCGGAAGAACGCCTGTTGCGCGCCATTTTCGGCGAGAAAGCCGCCGATGTGCGTGATGCTTCCCTGAAAGCGCCGCCGGGATTGCAGGGTATCGTTATCGATACTAAGGTGTTCTCGCGCAAGGAGAAGAGCGACGAGGCGAAAAAGCGAGAGAAGGCCGAAGCCGCCCGCCTGAAACGGGAATTCGGCGAGCAGATTCAGTCGCTCAAGAACCATATCAGAAGTCGACTCGAAGAGGTGCTTGAGGGTGCCACGACCAAGTCACTCAAGGATGCTGAAGAGGGTGGGGTGATCGTTCGCGCAGGGCAGAAGATCCGTGAGGGCACGTTCGAGGGCGTCGAGCTGCTGAACACGACCTGGCGCGAGGGTGTTTGCAGCGATCCGCGCCTGGACAAGAAAGCTCAGAAAATCCTCGAAGAGGGAGCTGAGTTGGTGCAGGATCGCGAGGATCGCTTGGCCATTGAAATCGACAAGGTTCAGCGTGGGACTGAATTGCCGCCCGGTGTCAAACAACTGGTCAAGGTCAAGGTGGCAATCCGTCGCAAGCTGTCGGTTGGCGATAAGATGGCGGGACGCCACGGCAACAAGGGCGTGATCGCGAAACTTGTCCCGTCGGAAGATATGCCTTACCTGCCGGATGGTCGGCCGGTGGATATTATTCTCAATCCGTTAGGCGTACCCTCGCGGATGAATGTCGGCCAGATACTCGAGACGCATCTTGGCTGGGCCGCCAAAGAGATGGGCTGGGCGATTTCCACGCCGGTTTTCGATGGTGCGAAGCTCTCCGAGATCAAGGACGCATTGAAGGAAGCCAAACTGCCTGAATCGGGCCAGACTGTCCTTTATGACGGCAAGACCGGCGAACCTTTTGATAGTGAAGTAACCGTCGGTTGTATGTACATGATGAAACTGGCGCACCTGGTGGATGACAAGATCCACGCCCGCTCGATCGGGCCATACTCGCTGGTGACGCAGCAGCCGCTCGGCGGTAAAGCACAGTTTGGCGGTCAGCGCTTCGGCGAAATGGAGGTCTGGGCGATGGAAGCCTATGGCGCCGCTTACGCCTTGCAGGAGATGCTGACAGTCAAATCGGACGATGTCGTCGGCCGCTCAAAGGTCTACGAAGCCATCGTCAAAGGCGAGAACCCGCCGGAACCGGGTGTGCCTGAGTCCTTTAATGTTCTGGTTAAAGAACTGCGTAGTCTCGGCCTTGATGTTGAGCTGGTCGAGAAGTAAGAAGCGAAAGTTGTAACTGGCAATCAGGAGGTCAGTCCGTGGTCGACTATACGGCAAGAACCCAAAGAAAACCCTCCGAGTTTAGCGCCATTCGCATACAGTTGGCTTCGCCGGAGGTGATCCTGTCCTGGTCATTTGGCGAAGTCACGAAGCCGGAGACGATAAACTACCGTTCCTTCAAACCGGAGCGTGATGGCTTGTTCTGTGAGCGGATTTTCGGTCCGGTAAAGGACTGGGAATGTGCCTGCGGCAAGTACAAACGCATCCGTTTTCGAGGGATCGTCTGTGATCGTTGCGGTGTCGAGGTCACTCAGTCCAAGGTCCGTCGTGATCGCATGGGACATATCGATCTGGCCGTGCCTGTTTCGCACATCTGGTATTTCAAGTCGCTGCCGTCGCGGATGGGCTATCTGCTCGACCTCTCGGTGCGCGAACTGGAACGCATTCTTTACTACGAAAACTACGTAGTCATCGACCCCGGTAATACCTCCTACAAAGAGAAAGATATCATCACGGAGGAGGAGTACCAGGAACTGATTTCCTCCGGCAAGGAGTTCGAAGCCGGGATGGGCGCCGGTGCGATTCAGGAACTCCTGAAGAAGGTCGATATCGAGGAACTCTCGATCTCGCTGCGCGCGCAGGTCAAAGTCGAAACCTCCGTCCAGCGGAAGAAGGATGTCCTCAAACGTTTGCGCGTAATTGAGGCTTTCCGCCAGTCGAACAACCGCCCGGAATGGATGGTTTTCTCGCGCATCCCGGTAATTCCACCCGACCTGCGACCGCTGGTGCCGTTGGAAGGTGGTCGGTTCGCAACCTCCGATCTGAATGACTTATATCGTCGTGTGATAAATCGCAACAATCGCCTCAAGAAACTGATGGATATCCAGGCGCCCGAGGTGATTCTGCGCAATGAGAAGCGCATGCTGCAGGAAGCGGTCGATGCGCTCTTTGACAATGGCCGCCGCACGAACTCGGTGCGCGGCGACTCCAAGCGGCCGCTGAAATCGCTCTCCGATTTGCTCAAGGGCAAGCAGGGCAGGTTCCGGCAGAATCTGCTCGGCAAGCGAGTCGACTACTCCGGCCGTTCGGTGATCGTCGTCGGCCCCGAACTCAAGCTGCATCAGTGCGGCCTGCCCAAAACAATGGCGCTGGAGCTGTTTAAGCCTTTCATCATCATGAAGTTGGAAGAGAAGGGCTATGTGCAGACGGTCAAGAGCGCCAAAAAGCTGGTCGAGCGGGAGCGCCCTGAAGTCTGGGATATTCTCGAAGAGATTATCTCCGATCATCCGGTGATGCTCAACCG
>JBDRQZ010000196.1:0-3577 GCA_043826025.1 bacterium
GCCGGTTTCCCGGCCGGAGTCAAGTGGAGTTTTGTGCCGCGTCAGTCTCCGAAACCAAAGTACTTGTGCTGCAATGCCGATGAATCGGAGCCGGGTACCTGCAAGGACCGGGTCCTGATGGAGAATGACCCTCACCGGGTGGTCGAGGGAATGGCCATTGCAGCTTATGCAATCGAATCGCATCTCGCTTTTATTTACATCCGAGGGGAGTTCGTGCTCTGCGCGAAGCGCGTGCAACAGGCCATCGATGACGCCTACGCCAAAGGCTACCTCGGCAAGAACATTTTCGGCTCCGGCTATGATCTCGACATGGTCGTGCATCGCGGCGGCGGAGCCTATATCTGTGGCGAAGAGACCGGGCTGTTGAACTCACTTGAGGGCAATCGGGGGGTGACTCGGGTACGGCCGCCATTCCCGGCGGTCGCCGGTCTTTATGCTTGCCCGACAGTGGTGAATAACGTCGAGACCCTGGCCAGTCTGCCCACGATTATCAACAAGGGCGTGGATTTCTGGAAGGGGATGGGCACTGAGAAGTCGACCGGCACCAAGATGTTCTCGCTCTCCGGTCATGTCAAGCGGCCGGGCAACTATGAAGTGGTGATGGGCTACTCGCTCAAAGACATGATCTACGAGTTGGGTGGCGGCATTCTCGACGACAAACCGCTCAAAGCGGTGATTCCGGGCGGCTCCTCGACGCCGATTCTGCTTCCCAATCAGCTCGACACGCCGCTCGATTTCGAGTCGGTGGCTGCGGCGGGCTCAATGTTGGGTTCGGGCGCGGTGATTGTGATCCACGAAGAGACCTGCATGGTCTGGGTTGCCGAGATCCTGGCGCACTTCTATTCGCATGAATCCTGCGGCAAGTGCACTCCCTGTCGGCAGGGCACGGAGTGGATGTATGAAATCATCCACCGGATCGAGCATGGTCAGGGCAGCATGGAGGACCTCGACACTCTTGCCGACTTGGCGGACAATATCGAAGGCAATACGATCTGCCCGTTGGGTGACGCTGCCGCAGTACCGGTGCTCTCGACTCTGAAGCTGTTCCGCGATGAGTATGAGCATCACATTAAGCATGGAACCTGCAAGGTGAAGTCGGATTTCCGGCTGAGAAAATAGATGAGCGATTTCGAGATCACCATAGACGGCAAGCAGGTCCCGGTGACCAAGGGGCAGACAGTGTTGCAGGCAGCGCTGGCGGCCGGGATCGAGATACCGGTCTTCTGCTGGCATCCGCAATTGGTGCCGGTGGGCGCTTGCCGAATCTGTCTGGTCGAGATCGAGAAGTTCCCCAAGCTGCAGGTGGCCTGCGCCACTTTCGCCGGTGACGGCATGGTGGTCTACACCAAGTCCGAGAAAGTAATCAAGGCGCGACAGGGCGTACTCGAATTCATCCTCGCGCACCATCCACTCGACTGTCCGACCTGTGACAAAGGCGGCGAATGCGACCTGCAGGACATTACTTTCAAGTATGGCAAAGATTATAGTCGTCTGCGGGAGAGCAAACATCGTTTCGTACGCGACCCCAATTCGACTTTCGATGATTACCGCATTGGGCCGGAGATCATTCGCAACCAGAACCGCTGCATCCATTGCTATCGCTGCACGCGGCTGGTGAATGAAGCCTTCATGGAAGATGATCTCGGCGCCTATCAACGTGGCCATCATACTGAAATCCTGCCGCCGCCGGGGCGCGAGATTCGCAATCTCTACTCAGGGAATATAGTCGAGTACTGCCCGGTCGGCGCGTTGACCAACACCGACTGGCGCTACAAGGTGCGGGTCTGGCTCACCAAACAGGCTCCTGCAATCTGCCCGCATTGTCCGGATGGCTGCAATCTGACGCTATGGAGCTTCCATGACCACCTCTGGCGGGCTACAGCGCGCACCAACGACTATATCGATAACGGACTGATTTGTGACATCGGTCGCTACGGTTACCAGTATGCACACAGTCCGGAGCGGGTCAAACGACCGATGATCAAGAAAGCGGGCGAGTTGGTGGAGGTCACCTGGGGCGAGGCGCTCGATTTCATCAAGTCGCAGACTGACGGTCTCAAGAAGAAGTTGTCCGGCTCGGGTTTCTTCGGTCTGGTCGGGGGCAACAACACGAATGAAGAGATTTACGCTTTCTCGCGCTTCCTGCGACGCGTAGTTGGCTGCAACAATATCGACCACCGCCTGCGCCGCAAGCGCAAACTCAGACTCAACGATCAGGGTCCGGTTGTCGAGCATGGCGACGAACTTGAGTTCTCTGATATCGACAAAGCGAATGTGGTCCTGGTGCTTGGCTCCGACTTGCACTCGGAGAATCCAATCACGGCGCTGCGGGTTAAGAAGGCGATACGCTTCAATCAAGCGCAATTGATTCTGGCAAATCCGCGTCCGACTCCGCTGGGTATTCGCGCCGCCACCCGTGAAGCGATCTATCAACCCGGCACCGAGGCGGTCTTCATCCTTGGTCTGATCGATGCGATCATCGATGTGCCCGGTATCGAACTGGGTGCGCTTGGTCTCAATCTGGCGGTGGTGGAGGATTTCCGCCGCAAGCATGGGCAATATGCTCGCACCCGCGCCGCCGAGATCTGCGGTGTCTCGGTGAGTGAACTGGAGGCAATTGCCGAGAAACTGGCACGCGCGGAGCGCGTGGTGATTCTCACCGGTCACGAGGTCTGCCGACATCCATATCGTGAGGCGATTTACGCGGCGCTCAACAATCTGAAATGCTTCTGCAAAGCGGCGGTGGCTAAGCCGCTGCCGGTGGAGAGCAACAGTCGCGGGGCGCAGCTATTCGGCGCGGAGCCCGATTTGCTGCCGGGACTGACACCGCTGTCAGATAAGCAAAAGTATGAGGACCTCTGGCAGGGACCGATCTCCGAATCGGTAGGCAGAGACACGATCGGCATTCTGCAGGGCATCGTCGAGAATGAAATCGAGTGCGGTTTTGTCTTTGGGGCCGATCCGCTGCGGGTCTATCCCGATGCTCAGCGTGTCAAGTCCGCGCTGGACAAGCTCAAGTTGCTGGTGGTTATGGACAGCTTCATGACCGAGACCACGCGCACCGCCGACTGCGTCCTGCCGCTGGCGACTTTCGCAGAGAGTTCCGGCAGCAGGGTCAACTGGGAAGGGCGCCTGCAATATTCGCACTCCGGAATTGCAGTGCAATCGGATGTCAAATCCGGCTGTGAGATTATCGAGCTGCTGGCCGAGAAACTTGGGGTCAAGTTCGACCAGCCAACTCCCGAGGCGGTTTATCGTGAGATGATCCAGGCTTTGCCAATCAAAGCGCCGCAGAATCCACGTGCGATTGGGCAGGCCGGTGTGTTGGTCCGGTTCGATAGGCAACCGGCCGAAGCGACGTTGGCCGAGGTCGAATATAATCCGCTTCCTGAAGATGAAGAATATCCTTATGTCTTGCTGGTGGGACAGGCTGATCATCATCGTGGTCTGCTCACCGAGAAATGTGATTCCTTAGTACGATTCACCGATGAAGCGCTTGTGGTATTGAGTCGCAAGCAGGCAGATGCGATTTCGGTGGCGGCCGGAGTCCTGGTGAAAGTTGAATCAAAGTATGGCA
>JBDRQZ010000197.1:0-4424 GCA_043826025.1 bacterium
CACCCATTTGTGGCCGCGCGCGGTCTTGCTCCAGTGGCCTTTAACCCAGGTGCCTTTCGGCTTTGCCTCCCAGTGACCCGCTTTCCAGATATAGCGGTTGCCATTCCACTGCCAATGACCATCTATCCAGACAGCGGTCACCGTAGGCGCCGGCGGTTTGACTTCAGCCTGCGGCGGCGGTGGCGCCTCGCTGACATAGGCTCCGCTTGAGCAACTAATCAGCAGGACGGTCAGGATCAACAAGCACAATGCTGAGAGTATCGCTTTCTTCATGAAATCCTCCTTATCTTGTGGTTATCGGCCGCTTCGCCTGAGCTGTTAGGACCAGGGCGAGGCGCCAGCGAATGTGATTGACTTTGCGTATCGATTTTGGCAACTATCGCGAAAACAGAGTCAGAAGAGTGAGTTAAAGTTAACGATCAGGAGGTTCAGAGGATGAAACGCAACGGAATGGCATTATTGCTGCTGGGAGCGCTGCTGCTATTGTCGCTGAGCGCCGTGGCGCAGGAGGCCGAAGAGGCCGCTATGGGTATGCCGGCGATGGGGCCGACTCAGGAAATTCAGGACCTGAAGTGGCTGATCGGTACCTGGGATGTCAAGATGGAATCGAAGATGACTCCCGATCAACCAGATTGGATACCCTCGACCGGCGTAGTGGTTTACGAATATGCTGCCGGCGGCGCGGCGATCAAGTTCACTTACAAGGCCGACGAGATGATGGGCATGGTTTTTGAGGGAATCGGGCTGCAGACTTTCGATCGCGAGACCGGCCGGTGGCAGATGGTGTGGGCCGACAATATGGGGGCACGCATCAGCTACTATACGGGCGAGAAGAGCAAGGATGGCCGAACCGTGCTTGAAGGCGACGAGATATTCGGCGGCCAGTCATACAAAGGACGGATCATCTCGTTCAATGAGACGCCAAGCAGCTTTGAGTGGCAGATGGATAATTCCATGGATAATGGTCAGACCTGGTGGACCGGCGGCAAGGCCATCTACACCAAGCACAAGTAATTTTGGCGGGGGAGCACCTGCTGCAGCGGCAGGTCTCCCCTGCTCTTTCACTCAGTTTTGATCCAATCGGGGTGCTCTAAGCGAAAGAGCCAGGAGATTCCCCAGGGGCCGATGTATTTGTTCGGCAGCGCGTAGACCGGGTCGGTGAGCGCCTGCTGCGCAGTGATGAACTCCCAGCCGCTGTTTTCGTACCAGCTCAGCAGTGAGTCCAGATAGATCGAATTCAATTCGGTCATGTGCAGAAGCAGGATATGCTTGACCGATCTGCCCAGATCGGCCACCGAGACCGAGTCGAAGTACTCCGTCCGGCGCTGCATATGGCTCAAATACTCCGCGCCGATCTTCAACGCGCTTGCGGTGTCACCTTCATTCATGGCAGCGGCATAGTCTTTGTTGAAACGCCAATCGTCGTTGTCGATCGTGACCGGCACCACGACGTATCCCTCATCTTCCAGGTAACGGGTCACGACATCATGTTTGGTCGTGTCAGCGCCACGGAAGAGGAATGGATAACGAAAGTAATGGACTTCGCCAACCCAGCGCGCAATCGATTCCTGACCGCGATTGATGTCCTCGAAGTAGGAAGTGGTATCAGTCTTATTAAGATTGAGATGAGACCAGGTGTGATTGCCCACGGTATGACCGGCAGCAATCAGTTCATCGAGCAAAACTTCATGCCGCTTCTGGAGGCGGGAACCATTCACGAAGAACGTCGCTTCGATCTGATGCTTGTCGAGAGCAGCGAGTACTTGTCGAAAGCAGACACTCTCTTCCGCCGCAGAGAGGTTCCGGCCGCCCCGCAGGAAGGGCAGGTCGTCGATTGTCACGGCCACCTGTCCCGCCGTCGCGGCGAGGGTCAGGCTGAGGCAGAGGACGGTCGCAATTGCGAATCTTGAACGGATCATTGAAGACGGACCTCGGCCGTTTACTTCTGGTTTGCCTTGCCGTGCTGCCCGGACCCTGAGATCGTCGATCTCTTGCCGCGCTGCCGCCAACCGGCTAGTGAGCCTACAATGAAACCCAGCAAGAGACAAAATATGGTCAGCAGAATCTGGGAAAGGCTAAATTCCCAGAACAGGAAGCGCAGCGTGACTGCCTGAGCATTCTGCACGATGATGATCAGCGCCAGGAGCAGCGCGAAGATCAACAGCGACATCTTGAGAGTTGTGAAATTCATCCTACACCACCTTACCAAATCGAGTAGATCTACAGGCTAAGGACTTGCAGCCGGAAGTCAAACTTTAACTGCTGCTACCGAAACCACGATGGCACTATTTCCTCGACGCGCGGGTGGGACTGTGATATACTGGCAGCATGCGACAGGAGGAAACCGGATGCCGAAAATTAAGGTAAAGCTGATAGAGGGCACGAAGATTGAATTAGAGACCCGTGGTCATCGTTGGATCGCCGATGAGCCGGAGAAGTTGGGGGGCACCGATCAAGGTCCGAATCCCTACGAGCTACTGCTCGGGGCGCTGGGCGCCTGTACCGCGATCACGCTTTCACTCTATGCGCAGCGCAAGAATCTGCCGCTAGAAGGAGTGGAGATCATCTACGAGCATCAGAAAGTCCATGCCGAGGATTGCGCGGAGTGCGAGAGCGATGACACCGGTCTGTTGGATGTTGTGCGCTCGACAGCCACGATTTCGGGAAAGTTTGACGCTGCGACGCGTCAGAGGCTGGCGGAGATCGTTTCGCGTTGCCCGGTGCACAAGACGCTGGAGCGGGCGATAAGGGTGTTCGACAAAGTGCGGTTTCTGGAGGAGCCGGCATAAAGAGGCCCCTGCTCGATTCGAGCAGAGGCCTCCAGGCAACTTGATTACCTAATCGCTCAGGCGTTGCTACAGCTTCGCCAACGCGACGGAATTCAAGTAATCAATAGCGCTTTGCAGCAGGCCTACGGTATAAGCGGTGTTGTGCACGCCCATCGACCTGTCTTCGGCAACGAACTGATAGTTGTATACAGCGCCGACCACGCCGATATCGTCGACTGTCACTGAGGCCGGACTACCGTTCGCGAACACTCCTTCTGCCGTCAGCAAGACCTCAAGACTGTCCAGCAGACCCTGCACTTCGTCCATAACGCCTTCGATATAGCCATCATGGTCGTAGTCGGAATTTGCGGTCTTGTCGAGCGTCGCCAAGCCGGAGTGACAACCGGAAGCATTGCAGCCGGCCGTATTCACCTGCTCATCTTCTTCGTTTTCCATCGACCAGGTGTGACCGCCCATGCCAACGCCACTATAGCCGGCCGCGCCAGCCATGTGGCAATCCACGCAGCCGTCGGCGACGGCGGTAGTATGAGTTGAGTTCGTGTAGTTGTAGCTGGCGTATTCATAACCGTTGGTGCCATTGAGCATGTCACCCTGCGGACCGTGGTGTGGCCCAAAGCGGCTGCTCAGAGTCGCACCTGCCACCACATAGGTATTGACGTCGACACGACTCTGGTGGCAATTCGCACAGAGGTTGCCGGCGCCATGGTTGTATGCCGAACCATCAGGCATCGTCAACGCCGCCGCCGTCCGTAATTCGAGATCGCCATTCGTGTGCGGTGCATGGCAGGTGAAACAACCGATGTGCGAGAAGTGATACGGAGCCTCGACTTCGGTGTCGGTGATGTAAGCAATGAAGCCCTCCTGCGTGTGACAACGCTCGCAGGATTCGTAACCCTCATCGTGCACCCGGTTACGCTCGACAGTCTCACCGGAGCCATGCTTGGAGATTGCCCACTCTTCACGGGCATGACGTACGGCGAGGTTTTCATCACCGTGGCAGCCGAAGCAACTGGCGAGTTCCGCGCCGTTGCCGTCGCCGCTGTTGTCTTCAACTACGATTTTGCGTTCGCAGCCCCAGACGCTCAGCACTACCAGAAGCATAAGCAGTGGGGCAAGGTACTTTAAGTACTTCATGAGGGAAGCCTCCTAATAAGATAAATCTTTTGTCACGTTTAGTTCGACAACATTGGCAGTGTAATACTGATCATAGCTCGAGGTCAGCATTGCCAGGTCATCGAAGTTATATACTCGGTAAATCGCTTCCAATCCGAAGCCGCCGGAAATCTCTATCCGACCGCTGAAGCTGAGACGGAAGCTTTCAACATCAAGATCACGCTTGCTGCGGTAGTACACGAACTGATGGCCAAGTTCGAGCCGTTCGGCGATTAGTAAAGTTACCGCGCCATGGATGGTGTGATCCTCAAAATCAAACTTGCTGGTGGCGTTCGTGTAGAGTCCTTCGGTGTAGGAATAGCCGGCGACGACGCTCTGCAGCCGCACCCGCTCCCCGGACAATGGGCAGGTCATCGCAGTTTTCTCGCTTCCCACCATTGCGAGATCGGCCCCGTAGCGATCGAATTCGACGTTGCTTCCCAGTTGGGCGTTCTCGCGCTCCCGGCCCTCGCCACGCAAAGT
>JBDRQZ010000198.1:0-2419 GCA_043826025.1 bacterium
GGAGGAGTACTACGAGCGAATTCAGAGTGTCAATCGATTCGTCATCGCTTCGCTTCTGCTGACTGATCCTTATCTAATGACCCTTCGTCGCGACATTCGAAAACTTGCTTCCGGGTTGAAAGTGGAGACGGGCGAGATAGAGAAGATACTTCGCAATGAGGTGCTGAAACGAGATGTTATCGAGGGCGAAGAGGCTAAGAAGGCCGCACATCGCGTGAAAAAGCAGGCCAAGAAAGCAGTAAGAAAAGACACAAATAAGGTGGATTCGAGCCACGACCCCCAAGAGGAATCATCTGACGCCAGGCTCGCGCCTACTGCAAGCGCTACCGAAAGCGAAGATAGCCAGTAGCTGAACAGATAACTAATTCGGCCCGGTGGCCCACCTTTCAGGTGGGTTTCTCACCATCCCGCCCGAAGGGTAGGGCGCCGCAACTAATCGGCAGCCTGCGTGTCAGACACGGGACAAGCTTGGGGGGCTACCGCGCACAAAAGCGAAGAATGGGCCTCCGCCTTCGCGGAGGTGACGACTCTCCACAATCCGTGCCCTGCGGACGCGTTATCGACTTGTCATGCTGGCGCAGGCCAGCATACATGAAGCCTCCAGAGCCTTCTTTGTTTTATCCTCGGCACATAGGCATTCTAGATAAGAATCCCGCTCTGCTCCTGGACACTTCGTGGGCCCTGGCTCCTCGACGAAACTCGGGCACAAGACTCGGGGACAGGCTCCGCGGAGGTGACAAGTCAGGGCAAGCTGCTGCCCGCGAAGCGACTAAAGCCGCTGTTTAAGGCTGGCTGGGTTTCTCGCTAAATCTTGTTAGCACCAGTAGATAGGTAACAGAATAGAGTCATCACATAGGTAACACTTTTTGCCACAGATACTTCTTGTATACTTCTGCAAAGCCAATGGCATCATATAACTTATTAGCGGCTACCTGGTCTCCAGTTACGACATAGACGTCGGCTGCACCGAGTTTCTTGAGTCTGTGAAACCCTTCCAGCATCAGCGAGCGAGCTAGTCCCTTTCGTATGTGATTCGGGTGTGTGCAGACAGGTTCGAAAACTCCATACCGATTCTCTTCAATGTAGGGAACGCCGACGTAAGCAGCAAATGCTCCATTCGGAGCTACTGCCACCAGGTCCAGTTTGTGCTGAAAACATGGAGCGTGCGTGGAAAAAACGTGAAATTCCTCAGCTGTGTGGCAGTCCCGATTGAAGGCGGCATTCAGGAGGTCGGCAATGCGCTGGCAGTCGTCTTTGTCATCCGGAAGGGTCGTACGAAGAACATACCCCGGGGGCATCGTCGATTGCGGAATAGACTTCCCTCCAAGACGCAACCGCCTGTGGATTTCACTAGAAGTCGTTCTTTCGTATTCAAGTTTCTCCAGTGAGCGACATCGGAGCAAATCATATTCAGAGACGAACATGCTCAGCTTACGTTCATGACCGTCCTGGACGGGTGAGGCAAGATTGTCCTGAGCCCACTCTATCATGCGTTCTTCGATGTGCCGGAAATCTGGATGCAACTCCAGATGGGCATCACCTGAACCTTCAGGATGCACAACGCCAATCAGCTTGCCATCATCTGTCTCCCATAAGTGAACTTGTTCTTTCCAAGATGGCTTCAGGTCAGGATTACTATTATAGAAACGATACCCATCCCAGCGTCGGATTTCCCAATTGAAGGCAGTTGGTGTAATCGGATAAGTCTCAATTAATAATCTACGTACTCGCCAGAAATCTTCATCATCCCGGAATGACCTGGAGATTACCTGTTTCTTACTACTAAGAATGATCATCGAGTGCAACTATGGATGGTAGCAACGCTACTTATCAATCCGATACAGGGCATACTCTTTGCCTCCACGGATGACCGATTTTTCCATCGTCATCCCAATTCTCTCGGCTACACGCCGAGAGGGTACATTCTTGGGATCAATCCATCCATAGATGCTGTCAAACTCGAATTGGGCAAATCCGAACTTCAAGACTGCAATTGCGGCTTCGGTTGCATAACCGTTGCCCCAGTACGCGCGTCTGAAGTCGAAGCCAATGCCAACTATGAATTTGCCGTCGATCTCGTCGGTCTCCAGGCCACAATCACCGATAACCTCACTGTTATCCTTCAGAACAACGGAGTACAATGAGAATCCGTGCTTGTCCTGGTGGTCAAGATTAGATCGCACCCACTTGTCCATCCGGGCTCGATCGAAAATCACTCCGAAGTACTGCATCGCAATTGGATCGGAGAAAAGATCAAGGAGTTCCTCAGCGTCATCTTCCGTCATCTTGCGCAATATCAATCGCTCGGTTTCAATCATATTGTGAGTTACGTTGACCCAGGCAACAAGTTGCACCAACAGGTAGTACCCCAGCCGCGAGGAGATGATAAAGCTACTCACACCCCGCGCAGGGCGGCGGG
>JBDRQZ010000199.1:0-3621 GCA_043826025.1 bacterium
GTGCAGGCGGGGTCCTGGCGTCCGACAAGGATGAGCGTCGGCAATTTCACGCCGAGCAGGATAGTCGTCTGTGCCATGTCGCGCACCGCGCTCGCGCAGGCAATGTATCCCTCAACCTGGGTACCCGAGATCATCCGGCGCACTTTTTCAATCGAACCCGGATCACGCGCAATGAACGGAGAGGTGAACCAGCGCTCGATCGTCGCATCGAGCAGGCCTGCCATGCCTTTGGTTTGCGCGATCGAGAAGCGTTCCTCCCACATCGAGCGCGGCGGCATCTCACTCGCCGTATCGCACAGCGAGAGTGAGTGCACCCGATCTGCGTAACGCACACCGATCTGCTGGCCGATCATGCCGCCCATCGACAGGCCGACAAAATGCACCCGTCGGATGCCGAGTTGATCGATCAGGCCGATCGCATCATCCGCGAGCATCTCGATCGAATAGGGCCCGGGCGAGGTGTCTGAACGGCCGTGTCCGCGGGTGTCGTAGCGCAGTACACGGTAGCGGTCGGCCAATGCCGGAACGGTAACGTTCCACATCGTATGGTCCGACATGAGGCTGTTGCTCATCATGACCACATGCGCGTTTTCGGGACCGTCGAAACGGAAGGCGATCTCGATGCCGTTCACTTTGATTTTATGAATGTCACTTTCTTCGTTTGCCATATCCAAAAACTCCCTCCGGACCAATACCTGCCGCACGACAACTTTTCCCCTTCCAGATCATAAGGACTGACCCTCACTCCTCTTCGATAAAAACCTTTTCCCGCTTCTTGCTGATCGCCGGCAGCGTCACGATTACCACCATCACAGCGGCCATCAGGAGCAACACCGCCGACAGCGGACGGGTGAAGAAGACGGTCGGATCTCCGAGCGACAGCAGCATGGTTCGCCGTAGATTCTCCTCCATCATGGGCCCCAGGATGAAGCCCAGCATGAGCGGCGCCGGTTCACAACCCAGTTTCATGAAGACATACCCCAGGATGCCGAGCGGTATGGTCAGCAGTACGTCGATGGTATTGTTCTGAACAGAATAGACACCGATTGCGCAGAAGAGCAGGATCGCCGGATAGAGGAGGCGGTAGGGCACCAGCAGCAGCTTGATCCAGAGGCCAATCAGCGGCAGATTCAACACCAGAAGCATCAGATTGCCGATCCACATCGAGGCGACCAGTCCCCAGAAGAGCTCCGGATTCCTGGTCATCACCTGCGGTCCAGGCTGGATATTGTGGATGGTCATCGCCCCAACCATCAACGCCATGACCGCGTTCGGCGGAATCCCCAGCGTCAGCATCGGGATGAACGAGGTCTGGGCGCCTGCGTTGTTTGCCGATTCCGGACCGGCGACGCCGGCGATAGCCCCCCTGCCGAAGCGCTCGGGCGTCCGCGAAAGTTTCTTCTCGATGGTATAGGCCGCGAAAGAGGCCAAGACTGCGCCGCCGCCCGGTAAAAGCCCGAGCACCGAACCGAGGACCGTGCCGCGCAGGACAGCGGGGAGCGCCTCTTTGACTTCCTGTCGGGTCAACCACAATCCGGACACCTTTTTTGTGAACACCTCCCGTTTCTCAGTTTGTTCGAGGTTGGCCAGGATCTCAGAGAAGGCGAACAGTCCCATCGCGAGGGGAACGAGATTTATCCCGTCGAGCAGTTCCGTAACATTCAACGAATAGCGGGCAACGCCCGAGTTGACGTCCATACCGACCATCCCCAGAAGCAAGCCGAGGAGGATCATCCCAACCGCCTTGATGAGCGAACCGCGCGCCAGCACAACCGCACCGATCAGTCCCAGCACCATGAGCGAAAAGTACTCGGCGGGACCAAACGTGAGTGCCAGCTCCGACAGTGGCGGCGCGAAACCCGCCACCACCATCGTGGCGACGGTTCCGGCGAAGAATGAACCGAGCGCGGATATCGACAGCGCTGCGCCGGCGCGGCCATTCCGCGCCATCTGGTAACCGTCGAGACACGTCACGATCGACGATGACTCGCCCGGCAGGTTGACCAGAATCGATGTGGTCGACCCGCCGTATTGCGCTCCGTAGTAGATGCCGGCGAGCATGATCAGCGCCGACACCGGCGTCAGGGCATAGGTGATCGGCAGCAGCATCGCGATCGTCGGCACGGGCCCCAGACCGGGCAGGACGCCGATCAGGGTGCCGAGCAGGACACCGACAAAACAGTACAGGAGATTCTGCAAGGACATGGCGGTGTGGAATCCGAGAGTCAAATTATGAAGCAGTTCCATGGGTCTGTTGGTTGTCCTCTCTGGTCTACCGCGGAATGAAAATCGGCCACACCGGAATCTGCAGATTCAGACCATACACGAACATGGCGAGGCTCGCGGCGCACAGCAAAATCGCGCTGATCAGCGTCTCCTTGAAGCGCGACTCGTGGCTCGCCAGGCTCGAGATCAGGATGATCGCAAAGATCGAGACGACCAGGCCCGCAGTCCGGAGCAGCAGGGCAAACGCAGCGATCGACCCGAACATCAGGACCGCGGCCTTAACGGCGAAGCGGCCGATGAGACCGTCTTCAGAAGCGCTTACAAGACTCCTGATAAAAACGATCACCCCAAGGAGAGTGAGCAGCCCGCCGAGGATGAAAGGGAAGTAACCCGGCCCCATCTTTGCCGCCGTGCCCATGGCATAACGGGTTGCACCCCATGTGAAAACCCCGCCGAACAATACAAACAGGATGCCTGTATAAAAATCCTTGAAATTCTTGATTCTCAACGCTTCAGCCTTTCTGCCCTAGCGTCCCTTGACGGTCGACCGCACGCTGTCAAACCACGCCGGAAAGGATGCATCTCTTTATATTTGCTAAGAACTTATTTTTTAGCTGGAGGACTATATGGAGATGGAGTGGGTGTGTCAAGGAAATCTTAACCACACTTCCTCCCTCTATCAAGGTAGTCTAAACCGCATTGCATCGAAACTTCATGTCATCTTCAATTATTTGGTTGCGACAACGCTTCACGTCCGACTTCCCTGATTAAGAGCCCCGTTGTGGATACCCTTATCTCAAAGTGTGCAGGTTTGCCTGAATTGATGAATGAAGCAGAACCATATTCCGCATCCAGCAACGGCCCGAGCAGGGAATAACGCTGCCTCAGAGTGAACATGTTCAGCGGTTTATCCCGGGAAAGGAGAAAGACCGTGCGGATACTTTCCCGTTCCTCTTTGAGATCCATGTAACGGCCGGCGACACGGTCGAGCTCGTAAGCCGTATGCAAACCCAGTATATTGACGATGGGCTTCCATTTGAGAATATAAGCATCCACGTATAGCGCATCCCCGGCCAGCCCGTATGACGCTTCACGGCCGTCAGGAAATCGGAAATGGGCCGTAAACGATTTTGCTCCGCTCGGCTCTGTCTTGACGACCGCGGCTACATCTTCATGTGTAAGCGCACGATAACCCTCTGTTGCCATGACAATCATCCCGAACAATCCCGCCGATGACAAGGCAAGCAGTGCAAACAACAAACGAAATGCCGAACTGAAGAGATTCTTCTTTCGCAAAGCCGCCAAAGCGGCAATAAAAAAAACAAGACTCACAAAAGCAGAACATGCAATCAAGATAAAGAGTATGTCTGGCATCGTCATCCTTTTTATACATTA
>JBDRQZ010000200.1:0-6672 GCA_043826025.1 bacterium
AATCATAGTCCCGGAATGAGGCATTGAGGGTATAGACCGGTGTTCCCAAATCCCAGGAGAGCGAGACAATGGGATCAGTGTCGGCATCAAAGTAGCGGTCGGCAGCGTAGCCGGTGGGCTGAGTCAGTGCTGCGGACCAGATCCAGGTATCCATCCGCTCGCGCGGCTGATTGGTGCGATGGAAATTGGACTCGCCGGAGCCGACGTGGCAGGTGACGAAGCAGCCATCATGATCGAAGTACTGCATACCGCTCGTCTCGAACATCATGAGCAGATAGTCGTCGTCGGGTTCAACTGTGGTCCAACCCCGCGCCCGCACATAGCCGTTCGCCAGAGTCTTCAAATCCTGCGAAACGTACCAGCGCGCAGGTGTTGCCGAATGGGCAGCTACCAGACCGAGTTCCTCGTTTGCGACCTCAGTCCATTTCACTTGAAAATAGATGTAAGACTCATCCCAGGCGGAGCGTACTGCAGCGCTGGCAATCAGGTTGTCACTGCCGGAGACCTTTTCCAGGGCCACAGTCGTCGGTTGATTCCCCCAGCCGCCGCTGCCCTCATCCACACCATCGATATTGGGTACCTGACCCTCCGCCAGTCTCACCGAGACGATCGTATCGCCGGCGTTTTGATGCTCGCCGTCAAAGGCTAAATACAACTTGGGCGCGCCGCTGTGGTTTACCATCTGACCATTACATACGGCCAGTGCAAAGAAACGGTTGTCCGGCGATTGTGCCGTCCAGGATTGACCCGGATCCCCCGTATTACCGGCATCGCCTCGAGGTCCCGACACTCCCTCGCAGCCGACCAGACCGAGAAGGAGAATCATCATCAGGCCGAAACCCACAAGCATTTTTGTCTTCATCTAAAGCTTGCTCCTTCCCTAAAAGGCCAAATCATCGCCGCTGTGCGAGTTACGTGCCCGGCGCAATTCCAGAGTCCAGACAGTGTTATCATATGTCGAAGCCGCATAAACATCGGCCCGACTTAAAGTGGGCATTACCGTTACAATACCCGGACCGAAGACCGGCCGATTGGTCGCCCAGCCGCTCGTAGTAAACGGGACAGCATCATAGTACCAGAGCGGATAGATTTCCTCAGCCGGATTGGCCGAGGTGCGCAGATTCGGATCGAGCCGGTTCATATAACGAGGCAGCGAATCCGGGAGTTGGAAGTTGTCCAGGAAAGGCCCCTTGCCCGCATCCGGCCAGGAACCGGAACTGTTGATGAACCAATCATCAGCCGTGTAGGTAGGATCGCTGGTGGCGGCGCCCCACAGCCAAACATCCAAGTCGATTCCTGAGGGCAGTGCCGGTTGATAGCCATCCTGCCGGAACAACAGATCAAACGCGGCATCGCTCCAGGTCGGTTCGTCGACAGCGCTCCAGATCACACCGACGCGATCCTCCGCCTGGTTGATCGACTTCTCACTGGATTTCCAGAAGAAGTTGGTGTCGTACACCGCCGAGGTCTCGATCACACAGAACAACTCCGGTGGCGGATTCGGATTGGGGAAGCAGATGATTGTGTCAATCTCCTCCAGAGTATCAATCCTGAAATAGTTGAAAGTGGTATCCCATTTGTCCAGGACCGCATTCCACGCGGTGTCCGGCAGGCGGGAGTACTTGAGTTCATTGAACTCGTTTGACAGACTTGCCAGAACCAGGAAGACATCCTGCCCGGCTTCGTCCTTAACGGCAATTCCGATCTCTTTCCACTGCAACAGCATGTAGATGTAATCTTCATCATATGCCATGCGGCAGAGAACTTCGTAGATGTTGGGATCCTGCAGATCGGGATCGGCGGTGGGATTGAAGAAAGAGAGCCTCACCTTGGAAAACTCAGTGCCATACTCGGCCTCTTCACCATCCATGCCATCGAGCAAAGGAGGATACTCAACATAGTTGCCGACTACGGTGTCCGATGCACCGCTGACAGTTGAATCAAAGGTGACGTAGAGTTGCTTGGCCCCCACCGGCCCGTCCAACGTCCCATTGGTGATGCCGATACTCACCCAGTGCGCGGCCGGCGCCGCAGTGAGAGGATCGGTGCCGTCAGGCCCCGTCAGGCCTTTTGCGCCCGGCGGACCCGGGGGCCCCTCTTCACCCTCACAGCCGCCCAGCGTCGCGACTATTGCAGTTGTCAACATCAGTATGAATAGCAAATACCATTTACGCATTAACTCCTCCGCGACCTGCTAATGCTCTATCCTGGAAGCCTGAATTCTCGCATGGATCAAAAATATCGACCAATTCCTTAGAATATCCCGTCGTCCTGGCTGCCGGTGTTGCGCGCCCGACGCAACTCCAGCGTCCACGTCCCATTGTCAAACCTTGCGCTCGCCTCGACATCGGCGAGTGAACCGGTCGGCTCAGAAAAGACATAGCCCGGAATCGTGGCGCCACTTTGCCAACCCAGATTCGCTCGGTAGGTCGTCGCCTCAAAAGAGCGGAGCGGGTAAGTGCTGCCACTGGTCAGGCTGTTCTTGCGCATCCGCAAGGGTACTGAGCCGTTCACATTCGCAAGCACGCAGTCATGACCGGCGTCGGCAGCGACAACCTCCGGCTCAGCGGGCCAGATTACCATATCTCTCAAGTGAGTCGTATAGCCAGTCTCCGTAGAATGCCATGCCCAGACATCTGTCGCAGCGCCCGCCTGGACAGCGTCCCAGCTCAGCCAGAGCCGATCTTCGCCGCCGCTGCGCGTCCAGTTATTGCCGCTGCGGGTCCACATATTCTTAGTGGTGTCCGGCGCCGCAACGAAAGTGCCGGTTGCGACTTCCGTCCAGACAACCTGCGCATAGATATAGTCAAGATCGTAACCAAACCTGACGAGGGCTTGATCGATGCCATTGTCGCTGCCCTCGATCTGACCCAGGGCGACTGCCGAAGTCACCGCTGCGCCCCACTCGGCGGCACCACCGTCCACCCCATCGAGTACCGGTGCCTTTTCAAGCAAGGCGCCTACCACTTGGGTAGCTGAAGGAGTTGCGCCGAAGGCAAAGCTCAGGTCCAGATCACCGACCCCACGATAATCCGCGGCTGTGCTGTTGAAAACCTGGATGCCAAAAGTCCGGTCTGCAGGAACCGGTATCAAACGGTTACCGCCCGAAGGACCTGGCGGCCCCACCAATCCCGGCGGCCCTTCCGGACCAGCATCACCCTCACAGCCGGCCAGAAACAAACCGGCAAACACTATTCCGATTGTCACTATCGCCAACTTACCGACCGACATCGACTCCTCCATAGGCTGGCATCACTAACTCCATAACAGGCCACAAAATAACAGCGGTCAGCATAAGCAACCGATCTGGCAAAAGCAAGGGATTTTTTCCCGGCCCATTTTTGAATTTCGCGCTTTCACTCCATCCTTACCGCCACCCGTATGACGTCGGTAACCTCCTATCCGTTCAAAGGTTATCATGCGAGAGATAATTCTACAAGGTCTCGGTTGGTGAAAACAGCGAATTGCCGGGGCGTTTTCGGCTGCGGGGATTGTTGGTGAGAGGGAAGATCGCCAACCAGCTCAGAGATTACTGGGGCTCCAGCCGCAGACGACAAATCCGCCAGTTATCCGCAACCCGGCGGAGTAACATCTGAGTGTAGTACTGAATGCGGGATTGGCGATCAATGTAAGAAACTTCGACAGTGGCGGTGGAGTCATTCAGCAGTTCCTGCCGGTTAACCACAACCTGGGATTTGACAAACATCTGGCGGTAGCGACCCTGCCCGCGAAAGTCCTGGCGGCAACGATCCAGTCGCTCACTCGCCGTCAATGAGTCAAACTCGTTACCAGTATAGAGGCTGGCGGCAAGCGAATCGACGTAGGCGTAGGCATCCAGATCGGGAATCGTGTCGCTCTGCATGTGACGGACGAAATCGAGCGCATGTTGACGCGCCGAGGGAGCGCTGGAGAAGTTGCAGACCGAGAGCAACAGCGCCACCGCTACCGCGATGACGACAACGATGACCAGGATGCTCTTCAGGTCCATGTTTCTACCAGCGATGGGCGAGGCTCACCCGGTGCAGCGAGCCCAGGTCGGCATAAGGCACAAAAGCGTAGTCGATGGCAATATGGCCAAGAAAGAACCCGGCGCCGAACGCGAAACCAGCGGTGTTGTCCTTGTCGCCGCCGGTCTTGTAGTTGCTCCCGAAAGTGGAGTAGCCTGCCCGCAGGGCCAGGGGGAAGTTGTGCTGCGAAAACTCCAGGCCGATTGAGCCAAAAAGCTTGTTATCGGTCGGATAAGAAATCTCCCCGGAGGCGGTCACCGGCAGTTCGCGCAGATGATGTGAGATTCCGGCCCGCGCGGCAATCGGCAGCGGGTCCTTATTCTCAGGCGAAAGTCCGGAAAGCTGGAAGCCAAGGTTGGTCGCGGCAAGCCCAAAGGAGGTCCGGCCATCCTTGAAGCGATAAATCAGCCCGAGATCGGCCGCCAACGCATCGGAGCTAAACTCATCAATCTTCTGGTAAATGAACTTGCCGGTGCCGGCAAGTGTGACCCGGTCGCCGAGACGACGCGCATAAGTCAGCCCCACCGCAAACTCCGAACCGCCGAAATCCCCTTCGACTTCACCGTCGGCATTGGTGCGATCAAGCGTGCCATAGTTGAGGTAATTAACCGAGAACGCCAGCGCGCGCGCCGCGTCGGTGATCTCGACTTCATCGAATTCGCCGCTCCGCATCTGCTCCTCGGTGCCCCTGGTGGGCAGCACCAGCGAGAGATAGCCTGACTGGATGTCGGCGACATAGTTCATATATGATGCCGCGACTGCTTTCTGCTGGAACCCGATGATCCCCGCCGGGTTGTAGTAGGCCGCCGATTCATCATCGGCCAGACCGACAAACGCACCACCCATCGCCAGCGCCTTGGCGCCGACACCGATCTTGAGGAATGGATAGGCGGTGGTGCCTACATCACCCTCTCCGGCATAAATCACACCGCAGAGTAACAGGAAGATCATCGCAACCATGTACAGCCGGGTCATGCTTTTCTCCTTCGAAGCTCCATTAGGCTCGCTCAAGTGGCTCATCTATAATATCGTTCGGGCAACCGATTGGTTCCCTACCAGCTCTTGGTAGTTTCATCGACAATATCGCGCGCGACCTTCTCCACTGCTCTGGCCTTGCCCTCGATCTCCGATTCGTCGGCCGCGCTGTAGATCCCATATTCGATTATACGTTCGCGACTCATCACGACTTTACCATCTTTTTTCTCGAGCGTGAAATTGACCGTGACATTGATTTTATACTCCTGAACATTGTCACTCTTGTCATAGGTGTAGGCGAGACGCTCATAGCCGACCACTTCGCCCCGGAGCACAGCGTCGGCATCGGCCAGCGCAACCACTTTAAGCGTATTGTCGGCAATCAGTTGGTCGATTACGGCGGCGGTCAGGTCCTCCTGGATGCCATATTCGACGGTCTGATTCTCGAACTGCGGCACCGCGACCGACTTGATCCCGGTCAGTCCGGAGCCGGAGAAAGAGTAGACCCCGCAGCCGCTACAGAGCGACACGGTCAACATTATGAGCGCCAGCCGTTTCAAACTACCTGCTTTCCCCTCTTATACACGCGCAGGGCGAGATTTTGTCCAAAACTATAAGGTATCTGCTTGAAGTTTACCGCGTCCCAGACCACCAGATCGGCCTGCTTGCCGGGGGTGAGTGAGCCGATCTGCTCCTGCCGGCAGAGCGCGCAGGAGGAGTTCCAGGTCACGGCGTTGAAAATCTGCTCAGGCGTCAGTTTGAGATAGATCGCGGCGATGGTCATTGTCGCCGGCAGCGAGGCATTAAATGAGGAGCCGGGGTTAAAATCGGTCGCCAGCGCCAGCGGCACGCCCTGCTCGATCATCCGGAGCGCCGGTGCATACTCGGTGTGTCCCAAGAAGAATGTCGTCGAGGGCAGCAGCACCGCGATCGTGCCGTGTTTCGCCATCAGCTTGATCCCCTGCTCCGAGATATGCACCAGATGGTCGGCGCTTACCGCACCCAGTTCGGCAGCCAGCTCCGCGCCGCCGACCGATTGCAACTCATCGGCATGGAACTTGAGCTTGAACCCGTGCTCTTTGGCGGCAGTCATCACCCGGCGCGATTGATCGATATCGAAAACACCCTCTTCGGTGAAAATATCGCAGAACTCGGCGAGTCCACGTTTGGCAACTTCGGGGATCATCTCCTCGATCAGCAGTTTGATGTAAGCTTCGCGATCCTCGCGGTACTCATCGGGGAATTCATGCGCCCCCAGAAATGTCGGCGCTAGTTCGATTGGGTGCGCGGCGTCGAGTCTCTTGATCACTTCGAGAGACTTGATCTCCGACTCGGTGGAGAGCCCGTAGCCCGATTTGGCTTCAGCAGTGGTGGTACCATTTGCCAGCATCCGGTCGAGATATTTCATGCCGTTGGCGAAGAGCTGCTCCTCCGAAGCCGCACGCAGTTTGCGGACTGAGTTGCGGATGCCACCACCAGCGGCGGCAATCGCCATGTAGCTCTTGCCGGCATTGCGCAGATAGAATTCATCCTCACGCGTCGCGGCGAACACCGGGTGGGTATGGGGATCAACCAGGCCGGGTGTCACGACCTTGTTGGCAAGGTCGATTGTCTCAGTGGGTGTGAGATCGGGATGACTCTTGGCGAAATCTGCCGCCTGCCCCATCCATTCGATCTTGTCATCTTTGAT
>JBDRQZ010000201.1:0-11545 GCA_043826025.1 bacterium
GGAGGGTCTGAAGCGCTCCGTGGTAGTCGCCGTGACCGCTGACGAACCGGCGATCATGAAAGTCCAAGGTGTGATGACCGCGACCGCGATTGCCGAGTATTTCCGCGGGCGGGGTGAAGATGTGATCCTGATGCAGGACTCAATTACACGAATCGCCATGGCGCAACGCGAAATCGGTTTGGCGGTCGGTGAGCCGCCGGCCACCAAAGGCTACACACCTTCGGTGTTCGCCTTGCTGCCGAAGATTCTGGAGCGCGCCGGCGCCGCCGAACGGGGTTCGATCACGGGACTCTACACCATTCTCGTCGAGGGTGACGATTTCAACGAGCCGATCTCCGATACCGTGCGCTCGATTCTCGACGGGCATGTGACGCTGACGCGCAAGCTGGCGCAGCGACGGCATTACCCGGCAGTCGACGTTCTCCAGTCGGTGTCACGAGTGATGATCGACATTGTCCCGGAACAACACATGCTGCTCACCGGGCAGGCGCGGCAGTTAATGGCGACCTACAGTGAGAATGAAGATCTGATTAACATTGGGGCCTATGTGCGCGGCACTTCGGCGGAGATCGACCGCGCCATTGCCAAGACCCCGCGACTAAACAGCTTTCTGCAACAGGGTATTCGCGACAACGCGACCGACCTGGCCCAGGACCTGGGCCAATTGGCGGAGATATTGACCGGTGAAGAAATTTCAGTTTCGACTGCAAAAGCTGCTGCAACTAAGACAGCACCGTAAACTGGAGCGCCAGAAGAAACTCGCGAAGGCTGAGCGTCTGCGCCGCGTCGAAGAGGCGCATCTCGAAAGTCTGGGGCAGCGGCTGGAGCGCGAACAACAGCGTCCACGCGCAAATCAGGACGGCTCACTAAATGTCTCCCTCCTGCAGCAATCGGTCCGCTATCAGGAACGCCTGAAGCAGGACCAGGGGGTTCAAAAGCAGATGGTGGCGCGCGCGCGGGAGAACGAAGCCCGGCGACGAGAAGAGCTGCTGGCTGCTGCGATTAAAGAGAAGGTTTTCCTCAAGCTGCGTGAGCGCCGCCAGGATCAATATCACGCCGACCTGGAGCGTCGCGATCAGAAAGAAACCGACGAGATCGCGATCCAGCAATTCCTTCACAAGCAGTAAACAAAAAAAGCCCCCGCCACGAGGGCAGGGGCTTTTATCTCGGCTGCGATGCGTCTATTTCATCAAGACCATTTTCCGAGTCAGATCAAAGTCGCCGGCGGTGATGCGGTAGAAGTACACACCGCTGTCGACCTTTTCGCCGAAGCGATTGGTGCCATCCCAGACCACGCGCTTCTCACCCGCGGACTGATACTCATTGACCAATTCGATCACCGACTGCCCAAGGATGTTGAACACTGACAGGCGAACCTGTGCAGCCTGGGGCAAGGAGTAGCCAATCACAGTTTCCGGATTGAAGGGATTGGGATAGTTCTGCGCCAGTGAGTACTCATCGGGCAGCACGAAGTCATGGTCGTCGGCATCGGAGGTCACATCGATCGTGACCGTTCCCGGGCTGAAGACCGGCGTGACCATCTCCGAGCCATGCTCCTCGTCAAGTGTGAAGTAGAAGGGATTCGAAGCCTCGAGGATCAGACTAGTCACCGTGCCCGGCGCGACACCGTCATTGGCTCTGAAGGTCAGATAGGCAATTACACCAGCACCTCGAGCCAGTGGCGGGAAGGGGATGTTGTGGAAGTCGGCGTAAAGGGTGAGCAACGGATCAACCGGGCTGAGATAGTCATAAGTTTCCGCTTCACTCCAACGGGTGTCGGCGAATTCCGCATACTGATAAGTCAGAACAAGATCGTCGAAACGGATCGGAATCTCCATCCCGCGGGTCGGGGCCGAATTGCGCGCCCAAATGGCGATCGTTACCTCTGCTCCCGGCTCGACCGTCTCGCTGGCAACCACCACACTGTCGTAGCTCACCGGGTTGTCAACGATCAGGTAGACAAGGAAGGTGTCCTGTGGACCGCCTTCCTTCTCGCCGAGGTTGACTTCAAAGATTACTTCGGCGATATAGGTGCCCGGTAGCATGCCACTGTGGTCGACCGCAAAGCTCACCTCGGAGGGCGTGCTGTCGGATTCCGGCGACAGGCTCAGCCAATCGGCATCCTCAGTCACGGTCCAGGCGAAATCATCGCCGGACGGGTGGTCGCTGGTGATGTCCACCAGCTCAGGAGCCGGCGCCGGGTCATACTCGTGCACCTCGAAAACTAGTGAATCGGGATCGAACTTGAAGAAGGCCGGCGGCACAATCTGGATATAAACCCAACTGGTCACATAGCCTTTTTCGAGCTCCTCATCACTGACGCCATATTCCAGCGAGTCGAGCACGTCTTCAAGATCCAGGTCGGGAGTGTAAGTGAATTCGCCCGTCTCATAGTTGAAACCACTGACGTCGCCGTGGAAAGGACCGTCCAGGATTTCCCAGAACAGTGGGTCGCCGTCGACGTCGGAACCCGGCAGCTGCAGGTTGCCCGGAGTATTCTTGACGACGATATAGGTCTTGGTCGGCGCTTCCGGATCATCATTGACCGGATGGATCGTGATGCTCACGGTCGCCGGCGCGGAGTAAGCCTTGGCGCCATCGTTGGCGCGGTAAGTGAAGGAGTCGTCGCCAAAGTAATCCTGGGTCGGCAGGTAATCGAACAGACCGGTGTTCTCATCCCAGGAGGTAATTGTGCCATGGGAGGGCGGAGTATAGACCTCGAAAGTGAGATCATCACCATCGACATCGGAGCCGCTGGCCTGATCGCCGGTCTCGACATCCTCATCAGTCTCAATCGAGAGATCTTCGGCAGTCGGTGCATCGTTCACCGGCGTGACACTAATCGAAACGGTACCGGCGACCGCAAACTTGCTGACGTCAGAGACTTCAAAAGTGAATTCGTCAGGACCGTTGTAGTTCTCATCCGGGTCATAGGTGAATTCGCCGGTTGTAGTGTTGAATGCGGTCAGATCGCCATGCGTGGGAGGCTGATCGATCGAGAAGGTGATAACATCACCATCAATGTCGTAACCGTGCGCCCGCGCGTTGATTGGCGTGTCCTCGGCGGTAGTGATCGAGGTGTCGCGCGCCACCGGAGCGTCATTGGTCGGCGTTACGGCGATGCGGACCCAGGCGTCATTCGACGGATTCGTCAGATCATGCGCCCGGAAGAGCAGCGAGTCGGCGCCATTGAAGTTCAGATTCGACAGATAGCTGAACGCGCCGGTGTTCACATTGAAAGCCGGCAACGTACCGTTGTAGGGTCCGTCGACGATCTCATAGGTGAGAGCGTCACCCTCGGGATCGTAAGCCTGCAACTGCGCGGCTGTAGTAGCATCCTCCGGCGAAGTTATAGTAGTATCGCGCGCGACCGGCGGATCGTTGATTTCGATAACAGTGATCTTGAAGGAACACTGGTTTGGATTGCCGTGAGTATCCATGACATCGACAGTCACAGTCGTCTCACCGATCGGGAAGAAGGTGTTCGGATTCTGGCTGTAGATCAAAGAAGCAATACCGCAGTTGTCATCGGCCGTGGCCGCGAAGTTGACAACTCTGCCACCCGTGCCCGGTGACTCCTGGACGAAAATGTCGTCTGGGCAGGTGATCGTCGGAATCTCGGTGTCGTTGACAACGATATCAAAGAAGCAGCTGTCAGCGTTACCGGAGGCATCGATCGCGATCGCCTCGATTGTGGTCGTACCGACCGGGAAGAATCCTGGACCCGGGTTGAACAGCAATTGACCGGGGCCGCAGTTATCGGTGGCGCTGCCGCCAATAATCTCGGTGACCAGCGCGCCGCATTCGCCCGGATCATTGTTGTAATTCTGAGTGCCCGGGCAGGTGATCACCGGGTCTTCGGTATCAGTGACTGTAATGTCGAAGCTGCACTGATTCGTATTACCCACGGCGTCAGTCGCGGTAACCGTGACCGTAGTCGTGCCGACAGGGAACATGTCGCCGCTGTTGTAATCGGCGTCAACTGAGACGCCCGGGCAGTTGTCGGACGCATCAATACTAAAGTTGACTAGGGCACCGCACTGGCCGGCATCATTGCTGACGTCGATGTCGCCCGGGCAAATCGCCACGGGATCTTCGGTGTCGTTGACCGTGACCGTGAAGCTGCAGAAGTCCTGGTTGCCGGTGTCGTCGGTCGCGGTAACGTTCACCGTGGTAGTACCTTTAGGGAACAAGGTGCCGGGATTCTGACTGTAAGTAATCGCCACACTACCGTCGCAGTTGTCGGTCGCGGACGCGGCGAAATTCACGATCGCGCCACACTGGCCGGCGTCGTTGCCGACGACGATGTTACCCGGGCAGGTCAACACCGGATCAGTCGCGTCATTCACCGTGATCGTGGCCTGACACTGATCAGTGGCGTTCTTATCGTCAGTGACTGTCAGCGTGACAAGTGTTCCACCCAGCGGATAGGGGCCCGCGGGCGAAAGCGTCCGGCTGACAATCGTGCCATCGGTATCGAAGGAACCACCATCGACCTGCGCCGCAGTGACGGCTGCCTCGCAGTTGGCGTCGGCGTTAACGGTAACATTCTGACAGATCGCTGTTGGCGGCTCATTCGGAATGCCGCTGCAAGTCCCAATCGTCAGATCTTCGGTACCGCAATCAATATAGGCGGGAGTGATCGAACCACTAGTCTGGGCGAAGATGAACTGGCCCGCCGGTGGCACAAAGGAGGAATCGATGTCGACACAATGGTCAGTAGTGCCACCCGGTACTGTGAACCAGAGCGTGAAGGCCAAGCCGCTATCACCTGCCGGAATCGGCATCACGCCGGTAAAATCCGCATAGCCGGCAAGAATCGTGTTTGAATCGAGGTCGATCTTGGTCGGCGTGAAAAACAGCGCCTGCGGCAAATGGGTGCCGATCTTACTAATACTGTCGACCTCGATGATATCGGAGTCGTAGTGGAAACCCAGTGAAAAACCTCCGGCAGGCACATTACCGATCGTGTAGTTCACTTTCACCGGCACCGCAGTATCGGTTGCCGGGTTGGTGATCGCCGCAGGACACTCGAGAATAACTCTGTCCTGGTATTGGGCTAAAACGCTCGATCCTGTAGTGACCAACAGCAGAGCTGTCATCACTAGTACCAGTGACAAGGACTTGGACATTCTTTCCATTTGCCATCCTCCTAGCATTTGTTCGTATCTCATGCGCACAGTCGCGCAAAAAGCGTGCGAATTTCGGAATTGTAAACCCTTTTTTTGGGTTTAGATTCCCTCAGCTGTAATCTCTTGTTCAACAGTCTATTATACAGGCAGGGCCAGCTGATGTTCAGAAGTTTCTCTAGCCACCCGAGGTCCGATTGCTTGCATCGCCTTGCACAGTAGCTGCAACAGTTACCCGCAATTGAGATTTTTCTCTTGCCTGCTGAACTCACCATATTTATGTAGTAAGCTAAAATCGCAGGGAATCTTGACTTTAGTTCCGGACGAGGAATGCTACATGATTGCCAGACTTACTCTTAGTGTGCTGATGGCGGCGCTGCTGCTGGGCCTTGGATGTTCGAGCGAGGGTGGTGAGGAGGCCGCACCGGCGACCGATACGGGCGCGGTCCTCGATTCCAGCTTGGCGATGCTCGACAGAATGGGGTTGAACGAGACTGAGCACGAGCTTCTCGATACGCTTCTATATCTCTGGTCAGAGAGAAACATTGTTGCCTCCGTCCAGCAGGCTGCGGATATGAAGGGGATCGAGGTCAGCGACAGCATCCGGGTCGATTTGCTAAACAAGCTGCGCGAGCACCTTGATCTTCATCCGCAATTGCAATTGTACCGTCCCTGGACCTTCATTCTTACCGAAAAAGAAAAGCTTATCGGGCAGTTCATCGTCTCTTTCCAGAAGGACCGGGCCGAGTTTCCCACGTTGGAGATGATTGTCGAGAAAGTTCACCTTGACCCGGAGCAGGTTAAGCAGAGACTGGCCTTCCTCGCCCAGACAGACTTTCTCTACGACCTTGGTGGACCGACCGAGTATAACGCGCTCGGCTATAGCTTTGGCACCCGCATTGGCGAAGTCCTCTTCGACATGGGATTGCATTTCCACACTCTTTACGTCGACGACAAATTGCCGGTTAACGTCGGCTGCGCGAACGAGGCATTCTACAAGATTTTGCGCGATTATGCTTTCGACAACGTACGCTATGAGACGGTCGATCCGCTGACGCTGGAACCGGTGACTGTCCTGTTCGACAGTTCTCAGGTTGTCAGTATAGAGCCGGCCCAGGTCATCTTTCTAAATGGTTGGTACCGCGGCGCCAACAATCTCTTCGCCAGTCAAGAGAATGGCGAAATCTGGACCGCCAAAACCCCGAACGTCACCGAGCCTCCCTATTTGGACATCCGAGCATATATCGCTCAACTGAGAGCCGAGCGGGAGAAATCGGGCTGGAATCAGGGCGCCAGCAACTAGCAACTTCAGACAACACAGACCTCTCTCGGCCGATCGGTTTCATCGCCGGTCGGCCTTCTAATTTCTGCCCCGGAAAGAAATTCGGACGATTGTCGGAAGAAATATTTTCCGCAACTGAGAAATTCCGGTGCACCTCCACACTTTAGTTGATCGAGTTAAGCCATCTCCTGACAACAACTTGTGGCCTTTCTGAAAGAGAGTCTCCGAGTTGGCAGGGCCCTTGCAAAACAGGGGATGGAGTTAAAATCGAATGATTAAAGGAATCTATACAGTCGCCGCCTCGATGTCGCCTCGGATGCGTCAGCAGGAAGTTATCGCGGACAATATCGCCAACGTCCAGACCGCTGGCTTCAAAGGTAATTCAGTCTTCATGCGAATGGTACAGAGTGCGCAGAGCGGGTCAGACGAAACGGCAGCGAATTGGGAGACCCAGATGCTGGATCGCGTCTACACTGATTTCTCTCAGGGTTCACTGGAACATACCGGTCGCGATCTCGACCTTGCCCTGGAGGGTGATGGCTTTTTCGTCATCGAGACCGCTCTCGGCGAAGCCTACACGCGCAACGGTTCATTCAGCATTTCCCCGGCGGGACTGCTTGTGACCAGCAATGGCGATCCGGTGCAGACCGATGCCGGTACCCTGGCGATTACCGGCAACAGTGTCAGGATCGACCCAGGTGGTCAAATCACCGTCGATGACCAGCCGGTTGCGGTGCTGCGAGTTGTCGACTTCCCGCAGCCCTATGAGCTTGAGCGGCAGGGCGCCACGGTCTGGCGCGCGCCAGGCGATGCCGTTGCCGAAGATGTCAGCACTCCGATGGTCCGCCAGGGCTATCTGGAAAAATCCAATATCGACGTGCTGCGCGAGATGGTCGACATGATCGACTCTTTCCGCGCTTTCGAGAACTCTCAGCGCTTGATCCAGATTCAGGACGAGTCGCTGAGCAAGGCAGTTAATGAAGTTGGCAAGCTCTAAAGGGAGATAGGGATAATGATCAAGGCATTGCGCACAGCGTCGACCGGCATGGCGGCGCAGCAAATGAATGTCGACAATATCGCGAACAACCTCGCTAATGTGAATACCACCGGCTTCAAGAAAGCCAAACTCGAATTCCAGGATGTCATGTACCAGTCACTGCGGCAGTCGGGGGTGACTTCGGGGGGCGACTCCACGGTGCCGACCTCGCTTGATGTCGGTTATGGCACGCGCCCGATCGCTACGACACGGCAATTCGCGGTTGGCGAATTTCAGCAGACCGGTAATCCGCTCGACCTGGCGATCGATGGTGACGGCTTTTTCCAGGTGACGATGCCGGATGGCACTGTGGGCTACACCCGCGACGGCAGCTTCAAGCTTAATGGTGAGGGACGAATCGCCACCTCTGACGGCTACTTCCTGTCTCCGGAGATCTCGATCCCCGAGGACGCCACCGCGATCTCGATCGGTTTCGATGGCACCGTCTCGGTTCTCCAGGCCGGTTCGAATGATCCGGTGGAACTGGGGCAGATTGAGTTGGCGCGCTTCATCAATCCCGCCGGGCTCTCGGCAATCGGCCACAATCTCTATCAGGAGACTCCCGCCTCGGGCAGCGCTCTGGTCGGGGTAGCCACCGAATCAGGCCTGGGCCAGGTCCAGCAGGGCTATCTGGAGCTCTCCAACGTCGACGTGGTCAATGAAATGGTCAACATGATCGTGGCGCAGCGCGCCTATGAAATCAACTCGAAAGTGATCCAGACGGCCGACGATATGAGTTCGCTGGTCAACAGTCTGAAGCGATAGAAAAATGAAAATTGCAGCCTTAGCACTCTCAGCAATTTTGTGGTTAACAATCCCGGCGGTGGGAGCAGCCACCGCCGGTGATATTGCAACTGAGATCGAGTCGCAAGTTCGTCACCGGTTTCTTGACGATCAACACGACTATCAAATCACGATCAACCGTTGCACGACCGCGCCGCGAGAGGGTTACGATTCGCTGCTGGTTGAGCCGCTGACCGACGTTAGTCCGCGCGGCACCTATCCGATCAAGGTTAGTTTTTTCAGAGATGGCAAGCTGACTAAGAGCGCCAATCTGGCGGTGCATGTCGGCGTGCTCCAAACGGTTCTGGTAGCCCTCAACAGCATCAAGGCCCGCGAGCCGCTGAGCCGCGATCTGTTCGAGATTACTACTCAGGATATCACCTCGATTCAGGGGAGTCCGGTAGCAGTCGATACCGATGTGATCGACTTGTGCGCCTCGCGCACGATTCGTGCCGGTGAAGTCATCACCGGTCGCCACCTGAAACGCCGCCAGCTGATCGGACGCGGCGATCTCGTCCAGATCGAATACGTCAGCAAGGGGCTCTCGATTACCGCATCCGGTGAAGCCGCAGAAGCGGGCGCGCGGGGCGACCAGATCAGAGTGAAAAGTCTCTCTAGTAATAGGATTATCGTGGCAGAGGTACAGGATGAACAAAAAGTCAGAGTGGCGCAGTAGCCGTCCGCTGGGGTTGGCGATCTTTCTGATCCTGGTCGCTATCTTACTGATACTACCGATATCATCGCGAGCCCAGGAGGCGGGGCGGCTGGCCTCGCTGTTTACCGACACCAAAGCGCTGGGCATCGGCGACCTGCTGACCGTGATCATCGTCGAAGATGTCTCGGCCAGCAACCAGTCGCAACTCAAGACTGAAGAATCAAATGATTTCTCGACCGGCGGCGGACCCGGTATCGGGCCGCTCGATTTTATTCCGCTGTTTAAGGCTTCGGGCGCCAGCTCCAACGCCTACGATGGCAAAGGCACCAACAGCCGCAGCGGCAGCATTAAGGGACGCATGACAGTGGAGGTCGTGGCGGCCCGCCCGAATGGCGATCTCGCGATTCAGGGCACCCGGGTGATGGAGATCAACTCCGAAAAGGAAGTGATGGCGCTGACCGGATTGGTGCGGCGCACCGATGTCAACCCGGACAACACGGTTTATTCCTACAACATCGCAAATGCAAAAATAACCTACACCGGCAAGGGTCCCGGGAGCGAGGGCTCCAAGCCGGGCCTCATCACACGAGTACTAAATTGGATTTTCTAGGAGTGTGAGATGAAGCTGATTCGCTTGCTATTGCTGATCCTCCTGATCTTCGTGCTGGTCAACATTCTCACGCTCGTGCAGACCTATGCCGGCGTGCGGGTCAAAGACATCGCCGCCATCGACCGCACCGGCGACACCGATCTTCTGGGCTATGGCCTGGTAATCGGTCTCTCCGGCACCGGTGACAGCAAGAACACTGAGTTCACCGTGCAGTCGGTGGTCAGCATGCTCGAACGTCTGGGTGTGACCGTGCCGCAGGGTAAGGTCCGGATCAAGAATGTCGCGGCGGTGATGGTCACCGCCAAGCTGCCACCCTACACCCATGTGGGCAGCAGCATCGATGTCACCGTCTCCTCGCTGGGCGATGCCTCGACGCTCGAAGGCGGAACGCTGCTCTTGACGCCGCTGCTTGATCGTTACGGCGATCTCTACGCCTACGCGCAGGGGCCCTTGTCGATCGGCGGTTTCAATGTGCAGATCGACGATAATAAAATCGTCAACAACTACACGCTGGTGGGGCGCATCCCCAACGGCGCGACGGTGCAGCGGGCGCCGCCCACTTTCGATCTCGATCCCAATGAGATGAGCCTCTCCTTGCACAACCCCGACTACACTACCGTGCAGCGGGTGACGCGCATGATCAATGGCCTCTATCCCGGTTCGGCGGTGGCGCAGGACAACGCGTCGCTGGAACTGTCGGTGCCGCAGCGGCTGCGCACCAGCAATGGCCGGATCGAGTTCATCACCGGCATTGAGCATCTCGAGGTCACCCCCGACACTCCGGCCCGGGTCGTCATCAATGAGCGCACCGGGACCATCGTCGCGGGCGGCAATGTCTCGATTGCCCCGATTGCTCTGGCGCATGGCAATATCACCGTCGAGGTCAAGACCTACCCGGTGATCAGCCAACCCGCGCCTTTCAGCGACGGTGAGACGGTCGAGAGCAAAGATACCTACATCAATGTGACCGAAGAGCAGGCGCGGGTGATCTATCTCGAGGAACGCTCGACGATTTCCGAGATCGCCGGCGCACTGAACGCCATCGGCGCCTCACCGCGCGACATCATCGCTATCTTTCAGGCCATTAAGCAGGCGGGGGCGCTGCGGGCCGAACTCGTGATCTTATGATCGAGCTTGCGCCCACAGAGAGCGCCAAGTCGCTGCAGGCAAAACCGGCGGTGTTGCCGGAGCAGGACGCGCGCCAGATTAAGCTGCGCAAAGCTACCCAGGAATTCGAGTCTTTGTTTGTCGAACAGATGCTGAAAAATATGCGCCGCGTGAGTTGGAATCAGGAGGAAAGCGGTTTCGGCAAGGATGTAATGCTGGAAGTCGCTGATGAAGCTGTATCTCGCCAGTTGGCGAAAACCGGAATGCTCGGGATCGGCGATTTGCTCTATCAGCGTCTCGTAGAACGACTTGGCATAGATAACGAGGGCTCGGCGCTTAAGTCAGTGCCTTATGGGGCAACAGCCAGTCGCCCGACCGGCAGTGTCGCCTCCGACACGCTCGAACGCTATCGCACCGAGATCGACCAGGCAGTCGCTGAAACCGGGCTCGCGCCGGAACTGATTGCGGCCGTGATCGATGCCGAATCGGGTGGCGATTCGAACGTGGTGTCCCCCGCGGGCGCGGTCGGCCTGATGCAGTTGATGCCGGCGACCGCTAACGAAGTAGGTGTTGAGGATTCGACGCACCCGGGCCAGAACGTCCTGGGTGGAGCTCGCTATCTCAAACAGATGCTAGATCGCTTCGGCGATCTGCGGTTGGCGCTGGCGACCTATAACGCCGGTCCGGCGCGGGTCGACCAGTATGGGGATGTCCCGCCATTCGCCGAGACCAGGGCCTATGTCGACCGAATTGTCTCAACTTTGAAAGAAACACGCTAAGCTAATGATTTAGGCGCTATTAACCGACACTAAGATCAGGAACTCTCAACCCGTGGGAAGCGATGATCGAACTGATTGAAATCATTGGTGCCGAAGTAGTCATCTTCGAGAAATTTCTGCTGACCCTGCAGCGGCAGCAGGATGCTCTGATTGACAACAATCTC
>JBDRQZ010000202.1:0-4014 GCA_043826025.1 bacterium
CGAGAGAGATAATCGCTGGCTGCATAGCGATCGGTCTTTACCAGCGAATCCAGCACCGTCGGATTCTCACTGTCGAGATTGGCAGCCTGACTGGTGCTCAAAAGCAGCAGCAGGATCGGCATCGCCCAGATCAGCTTCTGATATAGTAGCGACATGATAGCCGAATCTACACCCCGACTCGGTTCGAAACAAGTTCAACCTCTGGTCAAGCCATTCTCGATTTGGGAGTTGATCTGCGCTGCCTGCACAATTAGATTGTCCGGGGCACTCGCATTAGGCGCGTAGCCATAGTTGCGCAAAGCGCTCGAGAAGGAGAAACTTACAATGCCGAGCACAGATACAACGACCAAACCGACCAAGGCGCCCCGCTGGGACCTGGAGTCAATATTCCCCGGCGGTTCAGATTCAAAGGAATACGCCGATTTCCACCGGAAGGTTAAAACGGACCTGACAGTCGCCCGCGAGCGGTTGGCTGCTTTGCCTAAGCAGCTAGCCAAAGATAACTTCGACGCCTGGCGCGATCTGATCCTGGAATTTCAACGGCTCGGCCTGCATCGTGGCTTGGTCGGCGCTTTTGCCAGATGTCTGATTTCGCAGGATGTCGCCGATCAAAAAGGTTTCGCTGCTTATTCCGAAGCGCAGTCGCAGTACGCTGAGTGGTTAAACCTGCAGAATTCGATCGAGGCATTCGCCGCCGCGCAGAGCAATGAGATTTGGCAGGAGTTCCTGAGCCAGCCTGAGATCAAGCCGATTAGTTTCTATCTCAATGAGCTGCGTCAACTGGCAACCGAGAAGATGGCCCCCGAATTGGAATCGCTGGCGCTCGATCTGGCGGTCGATGGTTATCACGCCTGGGGAAGTTTCTATGACAGGCTGTCTGGTGAGATCAAGGTGGATTTCGCCGAACCGGGCAAACTGCCGGAGCCGCTCTCGGTGGGGCAGTTGGCCAACAAGTTTCTCAGTCCCGACCGTGAAGTTCGCAAGTCGGCATTTACCGAGTATGAAAAGGCCTGGGAGACGCGCGCCGGCCTTGCAGCGGACACGCTGAACAATCAGGCCGGCTTCCGCCTGACACTTTACAAACGCCGGGGCTGGAAATCAGCTCTGCATGAGCCGCTCCAGATGGGCCGCATGCAGGAGCAGACGCTCGACGCGATGTGGAGCGCCGTCAGGCAGTCCCTGCCGCAAATGAAACGCTATATCGACGCCAAGAAAAAGCTGCTCGGGATCGACAAATTCTGCTGGTTTGACCAGATGGCTCCGGTCGGTGAGCTGGATATCAGCTTCAATTATGGTGATGCCGGCAAGTTCATCATCAAGCACCTCGGATCATTCTCAAAGGAGTTGGCCGAATTCGCCGCGCTGGCTCTGGAGAAGAATTGGATTGAAGCTGAAGATCGCTCCGGCAAAGCTGATGGCGGTTTCTGTATCGGCATGAATCTGATCGGTCAAAGTCGGATATTCATGACTTATAGCGATGATTTCGGCAGCATGACCACCCTCGCCCATGAACTAGGCCACGCCTACCATCAATGGGTGCTCAAGGACACGCCCTTCCTGTCGAGCATCTATCCCATGGGGCTGGCGGAAAGCGCTTCGATTTTCAATGAACTACTAGTTACCGATGCCGCCCTGAAAGAGGTCGCCAACGATAAACAGAAGTTGATGCTCCTCGACCAGATTCTGCAGCAGCCTTTTATTCTCTTCTGCAATATCTATGCGCGCTTCCTCTTCGATACCTCCTTCTATAAGGAAAGGGCGAATGGTGTGGTCGCGCGCGAGCGTCTGGCTGAAATGATGCTTGAGGCCCAGAAGGCGGCGTTCGGGGATATACTCGACCGGCAGGCCGGCCTCCATCCGCTGTTCTGGGCCAGCAAGCTGCATTTCTTTATCACTGATATGCCGTTCTACAATTTCCCCTACACGATCGGCTACCTCTTTGCCGGGGGCATCTATGACCGCGCGGTCAAGGAGGGCAGCGCCTTTGCTCCGAAGTATCGGCAGCTTCTGGAGGATACCGGTCGGATGACTCTGGAGGGCGTTGCGGCCAAACACCTGGGGCTCGATCTGACCAAACCTGATTTCTGGAGCGAAGCAGTCGAGCGATCAGTTGTGCATGTCGATGAATTTGTTAAACTTGCTAGTCAGCAGGTCTAACAAAGTGGAGAGAAACGATTGACGGACAAAAGTTCGAACCCGAAGTCGGGCAACAGCAATGACAGCAGGACGGCGGGCAAAGCTGCCCGCCGACAGATGCCGCGTCAGAAAAGGATCAAAGCCGTCCTCTGTGACATGGATGGCGTGATTATTTGGGACAACAATCTCATTGAGGGCGCGGTTGACTTCATTCATGGGTTACGGAAGCAGGAAATCCCCTTTCTCTTCCTCACCAATTACCCCTCGCTGACTCCGCAGGATCTACAGCATCGTCTCGCCAAAGCCGGTTTGGATGTTGGTGAAGACCATTTTTACACCTCGGCGATGGCGACGGCGGTATTTCTGGAATCGCAACGCAGTGGTGACAAAGCTTATGTGATTGGTGAGGGTGCCTTGACACATGAGCTGTACATGTCCGGGTTCAAGATCACCGATCAGGACCCTGATTTTGTTATCCTCGGCGAGACACGCTCATACAATTTCGAGATGATCGAGAAAGCGATTAACCTGATCCGCAAAGGTGCGCGCTTTATCGCCACCAACCCCGATGTTTCCGGACCCTCCGGCTTTCCCTCATGTGGGGCTTTGGCCGCACCGATTGAGAGAGTGACGCGCCGCAAGCCATTCTATGTCGGCAAACCGAACCCCTTCATGATTCGTGCGGCTCTGCGTAAACTGGGTAGCCACTCCGCCCATACGGCGATCATCGGCGACAACATGGAAACCGATATTATCGCCGGCATCCAGAGTGGTCTTAAGACTATCCTGGTGCTTTCCGGCGTCTGCAAGCAGGAACACATTCAGAAATATCCTTATCGCCCGAACGCCATCTATAACAATGTAGGTGAGATCAAGCAACTATAGACAACTCGGTGTTGAGCGCGATTCCCCATGAATAACAAACCTGCTACCTCCCGGTTGCGTCTGCGCAAGAGCGCGGCGCGCGATCTTCTCCGAAAGCGAAATCTCGATGAGTATCGCAAGTGGACCACACAAGACCCCCAGGTTCTGCGGACCCTGGCATCACTACTGTTCGAAAGCGATGACCTCTTACGCTGGCGGGCGATTGAGGCGCTCGGTCTCGCCGCCGGACAACTTGCCCCGAAGAAACTCGACAGCGTGCAACGCGCAATTCGGCGTTTGTTCTGGCTGATGAATGATGAATCGGGCGGCATCTGCTGGTGCGCTCCGGAAGCCATCGCGGAGATTCTCTTCAACTGCCCGCAACTGATCGAAGACCATGGCGGGGTGCTGGCATCATATTCGGAAGAGCAACCATTCGAAGCCGGTGTGCGCTGGGGTGTTTATCGACTTGGGGCACTTAAACCGGAGGAGTTTGCGCACACTCACAAGTTGCTGCTATTCTCCCTGAAGAATGAGATCCCCGAAATGCGGGCTTACTCCTATCTCGCGCTTACCGCACTTAAAGTCGAAATCCCTGCCGATAAACTTGACAAGCTCCGGCAGGATAGAACCATGGTCCCCTTCTACGACTTCACCACCGGCGAATTACAGCAGCGCCCGATTTCTGAACTTCTTTAGAAAAACGTCAAGCTCCAAGAGAGCTTGACCTACATATCGCTATCTTGCTGGGGCAGATGTGGACATCTGCCGCCCACGAAAAAAAGGCCCGCGATGTGTGTCACGGGCCCTTGAGATTAGTTAGATTATCTATAACGGTAGGTCAAGCGGCCTGCCGCTTGGCGTCATGCGCCCCTGGATCAAGTCCAGGGCAGGCACGGCGCATGAACTACGACTTATCCTGCTTCTCGGCGATCTTGTCGGCGAGTTCGGCCTGCTTGGCAGCCATCACTTCACCCTTGACCGTCATCGTCAGCTCGCCAAAAAGCGCAAAGC
>JBDRQZ010000203.1:0-5700 GCA_043826025.1 bacterium
CACCTTTCCTGACGCGGTCTACGTCACAATACTCGACGCCCGGTGATTAGCCGGACCAGTACAACTACAATGGCAACGACTATCAGAATGTGAATGAAACCACCGATCGTATAGCCCGACACCAAGCCAAGCCCCCACAGGATCAACAGTATTACAGCTAGGGTTAACAGCATTTGAGTTACCTTTCCGCTTGCCGAGGAATCGCCGCTGACCGGCGCGTCCTTGCAGCAGTCAGCCGCGACTCGACAAACTAGTTGGTCGAAGACTGCGAGCCCTCGACAGTCATCTGATTAGTAACGCTCTCCACCCCATGGATGTCGCTGACGAGTTTGGTCGCCAAGTCTATTTCGGCCCGGTTCTTCGCGGTGCCGCTCAAGGTGACAACACCCTTACGTGTTGAGACTTGCGTATCGAAGACATCCGTCCCGTGGTGAAGGAAGAGGGACATTCTGACCAGCGCAGTGACGGAAGCATCATCAATCTTCTCGCCAAGCGTTCTCTCTGGCACGGGCGGGGACTCTGTCACGGTCATCTGGTTGTCTACCTCTTTAACTCCGGAGACATCCCTTGCGTATTCGGTCGTGAGCTCTTTCTGCGCTTCGCTCGAGGCATTGCCTTGAAGAATCGCCTTGCCATCAGTTGCCGAGACATCGAGACCGACATTACTCACGCTTCGATGCAACAAGAGCGCGCTTCGTATTCTTTCCACGAGGGTGGCATCCGAGTTCGGGTCCAGGGGCGCGCCGGTGACGGTGAGCTGGTTGTTCACGCTCGTAACCCCAGGCAGGCTCGCCATGGTTTCGGCGGCCATTGATTTGTGAAATTCCTCGGAAACTCTGCCTGTCAAGGTGACGACGCCTTCCTGGGATTGGATCTCAATGGAGTCGCCGTTGAGGTAGGTCTTGAATACGTAAGACTCCCTGGCCGATGACTCGATGCGATCATCAGTCTCTGAGGCGTGCAAAGTCACGATATTCAGGAGCATAACCGATGCCGCGACGATCAAGCCCAGGCATAACAGTGCTCTGATTTTCATTCTAATCTCTCCTTAAGTCTGCGGATAATGTTCCACTCCATTTGCCGTGGAATCGCTGCCGACTGGTGTCTTCCCGTAACAGTCGGCAGCGACCCGGCAAGTTGGTTGGTCGAGGACTGCGAGACCTCGATGGCCAGTAGTGACATTTGCGTTATTCTGCGCATCTTAGTGCCTGATTGGAAGCTTCTGCCATCGCGGGACGCGGTTTCTCCGCTGCCCCTCGATTAGCCTACTTCCCAAAGGTCCAGCCCACAGTGGCTTTGAAGTCGGGAGCGTCTGCCAACCCAAGCTTCCCTTCCAGGAAGAAATGTCCTGACTTGGCGCCGGCGTGTCCCTTCCCGATTCCGAACTGGAGATAGACGCCAAGTTCGGATGCACTGTTTCCATGCTTTGTCGAGTAAAACACCGGACCAACCCCACCACCAAAATATGGCGTCCATGCTCCCCAGTCGGAGCGGAAGCGATAATCAAGTTCAAAGGAGGGGGCGACCGTAGTTACATTGTCGCCAAAGCCGATTTCCACATTCGGCTGCATCATCAGGTTGTAGGCCAGGTCCCCCAGATCGAGGTGGCCGCCGACATGGAATTGATCGGGGTTGATCGTGAATCCAGCTCTCAGCCCGGCGCCATGAACGCCGACCGGGCGTCTCTCGCCCATGGCCGTAAGATTGAGCAGCAATCCGATCAACAGTGATGCAAAAATAATCTTCTTCATTTTGTTCTTCTTTCTACAAACTGGTTCTGTCTTCTTCAAGAGAAGACGGTTGTTCGACGCACACCGCCGCTATTTCAAAGCGATCTGCGTGGACTGACTCGAATAAAAAACTATCTCCGTGCCCACTGCATGGAAGATATCATGCTTGCCGGTCGCAGCCGCGAGGCCTGTGCCGGCAGCAGCGCCGGCGGCGGCGCCGATCTCGGTACTGCCGTCCCTGTTAATCACTTTGCCGATGATGCCGCCGACTACTGCCCCACCGCCGATCATGGCAACCTCTCTGTTGGTGTGCGAATCCTTCTTCTCCAGGATCGTGTTGGTACCAACGTCAACCCAACTCCCACTCGGGTTCTGGATAGCAGTCAAGCGAAAGTTCAATTCGGCAGGGGTCTTGAGATGACCCGATTGAACGACCTTGGTCAGGGTGCCTTTCGCTTCGGCCCCTTCCGCAAATAGGGTGTGTCCATCCACGACAACAGGTCTGGAAATTCTGGCGCGAAATTCGGCGCCCGTCACTTGAACGTCAGTATCGATTGAATCGACCAGCGTGACAGTGAGTGGCGTATTCTCCGGCATGGTCACATAGGTGGGGGTTTTGGTAACCTCCTTGGCCGGCTCCAGATTGGATTGTTGCTCGGCGGAATCGCCGGTTCCGCAAGACACCATAAACAGCGTCAGCGAAACTACCAGGATCAGACTGATTATTTTGAACAAGTCAACTCCTTGTGAAATCCGAATTTAGAATGTCATCTCAATTGCAGGTCACTCACCCGTGATTTGCCTCCTGACACCCCGTGCGATCATTCTCTAGTTGCCTCGCACGCTCGTCAATGTGATCGAAGAGCCCCATCCGCAAGAGTCTGCGACCCTGATGCAGTCGAGATCTGACTATCGCCAAATCAGTTTCTGTAATTCGGGCGATTTGCCGATAAGAAAAGCCCTCTTGCAGCGACAGGAGTACTGTAAGCCTGAAGTCGGCGGGCAGGTTTCGCAGGGCGCTCCTGACATCCTCCAACGATATCGTCGCAAACAGGTTCTGCTCAGCGTCCGCAGTTGGCGGCTCAGTCACCAATTCAGAATCTAGCATCTCTCGATCAAGCTTTTCATCCTCATTGATCCCGGCTGACCGGTCGCAATTGCCGCCGAGAATCTTCATCATGGTCTTGAAGAGCCGCGCCCGGCGGTTGGGACAGGATTCACAGCTATGACCGGAGCGGTAAGCTCCGACAAAAGACTGCACGACCACTTCCCGGGCCTCAGCTTCGCTGCCAGCCATATAAACGGCTGTGCGATAAAGCCTTTCGAGAAATGGCAAAGTCTGCGCCTCGAAATTCCCTCTCCTGTCGATGTTCTGATTCATGTCACCGGCACTGCTCCCGGTCTGCGACTGCGTCGTGACCCTCATTGCCCAGCAAATGTCCGAACAATTCATTTTGCAGGAGCGCGCGGCCCCGTTTTAGCAGCGACTCGACGGCATACGACTGAACGCCGGCCAGGTTAGCGATCTCGCCACTGGAGAATCCCTCAAGACATGAGAGGATCATCGCCGGCCGGACTGCTGCCGGGAGTCCGGCGATTGCTTTAAAGTAAATTACATTTTCATCGAATTCGTCGGCCGGAGATGAGTCTGGCCGAGCGCCGGTTGTCGTAACCGGAGCGAGCCGATTATCCCCGAAGCGGTTTTCGCTAATTCTCGGATCGCAGATCGTGTCGAACTGGTGCAAGTGTTGCTGAAAACGAGTCAGGAATCGTCTGGTCAGGAGTTTGTGCAGCCAAATCCTGCAGCTTGTCGGCGACAATGGTCTCTCCCAGGAGCGATAGGCCTCGGCGATCGTCTCGCGCAGTAGTCTGGTGGCCTCGCCTCCATTCCTGGTTAGCCTCTTGGAGATCTGCAGAAGGGGATCAAGGTGTGGTGATACGTTCACCTTGAAACTTACTCGCTTCGAAATCTCGTTTGTCATCCGTCAATCCTCAACTTTCAGGCTGTGATGCGATTCCGGGTTATTGGGGGTTCAGAGGGCAGGCGGTCTCAGATTGCTCTTGAAAGTCCGGTTATTCCTGCCGACCCCAAGACCAGTCTATTTCGTTGCCAGAACCGTCACGCGCTTCGGGAGGCTGGAGCTTCCTTACCGCATTAAGGATACGGCTAATTAATCAAGTGGTCAATCGGTCGAAGGATTGAAAAAGGGACTAGTCCCAAGGATTGAGATGTCATTTGTCGTTTTTGGAGGCCGGTTTCGTCGAGGACCTCACCATGCCCTCGGTGAGAGCAAAGCTGGCGAGTTCCAGGCGCGTATGGAGAGCGAGTTTCTCCAAGGTGTTGTGGACATGACTCTTAACGGTATGGACGGCAATATTGAGCTCTCTGGCGATTTCTTTGTTGCTCATGCCCCTTGCGACGAGATCGACGACCTCGTGTTCGCGCCGGGTCAACCTCACCGACCTCATCAGGCGATCGGCCTTGCCGCTTTGCACAGCGTACTCGACAATGTGAGAGAACAGCGAGCCCGTCAGCGAAGGTGGCAACACTTTCTTCCCTTCGGCGACCATCCTGATTGTATGCAGGAAATCCTCGATCGTGGCGTCCTTGAGAATGAAACCGGCCACACCCGCCTTGACAAATTCGACAACCTCGGCCGGCGCCGGCATCAGGTCCATCACCACTATTTCAGCTTTCGGATGCTTCTCTTTGATGAGCTCTGCCACCCTCAGACTATTCTGGTTTTTCAGGCCTAGATCCAGGAGTACTACTTGCGGGTTGATCTTCTGCGCTTTTGCCAGGGCGTCGCCGTTGCCGGTAGCTGAAACAGCCTTGATATCCGGCTGCTCGTTGAGCATCGCCGTGATGCCCTCGCGCAACAAGCGGTTATCCTCTATCAGCAGTACTCTGATCTTTGCCATCTACAGCTCTCTCTGAAAGGAGTGGCTTGCTAAACTGATCAAAGCTAAAATAGTGTCAAAATTCAGTCAAGCCTGAAATTGAAATTTCGCTGAGCATGGGAAGCGCAGATGCTGCCCCGGAATCGCCCCAGTCCGGGCCATCCCCTTGGGTCTAATCTGTTTCCACTAAATAAATAATAGTCCGGGCGCCGGCAGGTCTCGAACGTATACCCGTTAGATCATGTGTTAACCGATTGATCGTTTCTCAAGCCTTGCTCTGGCAATCCAATCCTTGACAGACCTTTAATAGGGTGACAATGGCGCTATGGCGCGCCAAACTCAGATTATCTGGAGCCGCACAAGCCGGCGGCCAGAGATGAATGCGAAAGGAAACTGTAATGAAAATCTACGTAGGGAATCTCGCTCAAGAGACGACAGAACCGCAACTTCGCGAGTCATTCGAAACGTTCGGAGAAATAGGCTCAGTGAGCATTGTGCTGGACAAGGAAAGCGGCAAGCCCAGAGGATTCGGGTTTGTGGAAATGCCCTCCGCCGATCAGGGCCAGAAGGCAATAGACGGCTTGCATGGCAAGGAGTTGGGCGGAAATCCGCTGAAGGTAAGCGAGGCGAAGAGAAACTAGGTCTCTGGCGGCAGAGGTCTTGAGAGCCTTATTGAACCGAAGGAGTCTCGGTTAGCCCCGGACTCCCTTCTTAACTGCCAGGAAGCTCGGTGCTTTGCCCGGCTTCGCAAATCAAGGAGCAAGTAATGTCAGTAGTAGTGTGGGTGATAGTCGGGCTGATCGCGGGCTTTGCGGCCGGCGCGCTATTTGTCTACAATAAACGAGCAGTCCGAGTACGAGCCGGAAGCTCGAAATAACATTGCCCACCGGCAATGGGGACTCACTCTTACAGAATGCTGGCTGGGCGGCAGGGGTTCTTGCCTGGCCGCTGATCAGTCTGCAATGTACGTGTAATGTGCTGCTTCTCGACAGGTAATACTCGTGAAATCGGGCTATCACCTGAGGAGACCCACGGGCTCGTAAGTTATGAGCGAGGTTTTCGATTCGGG
>JBDRQZ010000204.1:0-7341 GCA_043826025.1 bacterium
GCTCGAATTCACGCTCCTGGAGAACCCGCAGGAGTTTGGCCTGGGTGCCCGGTGGAATTTCCGAGATCTCATCCAGGAGCAGAGTGCCGCCATCCGCCATCTCGAAGCGACCTCGAGTCTGCTTGATCGCATGGGTGAAGGCGCCCTTCTCATGCCCGAACAATTCCGATTCGATTAGACCTTCCGGCAACGCCGCGCAGTTCAACTTAATAAATCGCCCCTCGGCGCGAGGCGAATTATAGTGAATCGCCCGCGCGAAAAGTTCTTTGCCGGTACCCGATTCGCCCCGAATCAGTATCGTCGCCCGCGATTTGGAAGCATTATCCAAAGTCTGCAACAAGTCGACAAACTTCTTGTCGGCGCCCACGATATTGCCAAAACTGTACTTGCTCTTGATCTCAGTGCGCAAACTGCGGTTCTCGAGAACCAGCGCCCGGAATTCGAGCGCTTTGCTGACCACCATCTCCAGTTCATCAGGCAGAATCGGTTTGAGAACGTAATCGAAAGCGCCGAGTTTCAGCGCCTCAACCGCGTTCTTGACGGTTCCGTAGGCGGTAACCATGATTACCACCGTATCGGGCAATTCCGCTTTGACCCGACGCAGCAGATCGATCCCGGTCATGCCGGGCATTTTCACATCGGAGAGCACCAGATCGAAATCGGTCTCCGGCAGCAATTCCAAGGCGACTGCGGCCGAGGAAGCGGTCTGCACATTGTGGCCCGCCCTGCTAAGCGCCGCCTCGAAGAACTCATTGACGAGTGGGTCATCATCGACGACCAGAATTCTCGCCGCGTAGGCCTGTCCAGGTTCTGTCTGATCTAATTCAGTCATTGCTCAGTCATCTGGCTCAGTGTTTTGGCAAACTTATCACAAAGCTCTTGCTTTGCAGATCTGGGGTAGACAATTCGATTGAGCCATGATGCGCGTCGACGATTTTCTTGACCAGGGCCAATCCCAGCCCCGTACCGCCTTCGCGGGTCGTGAAGAACGGCGTGAAAATTTTCTCGCGCATCTGCTCCGGTATCGGCTCGCCGCGGTCGCTGACCATGATCTTCGCTGCGTCGGCGTCGCTGTCGACCTCCACAGAAATCTCGCCGTCGGCAGGTGAAGCCTGGTGCGCGTTGAGCAGTAAGTTATTTAGCGCGCGAGCAAGATGCTCGCGGTCGAATCTGCACCCCAGTTTTTCCTCCGGCAGCCTGAGGTTCACCGCGCACAGAACCTCACGCGCCGACAGGCCGATCCGAAACGCATCAACCGTTTCTTTGACCAGCTCGCGCAGGTCGCCTGTCGTTGGCTCCAGTTTGAGATCGCGCGCATATTCAAGCAGGGAACTTACAGTCTGCTCCAGTTTGAGCACGCCGCCGCTGATTTTGCGAACATAGTCGATGTGCGGATGATCCTCGCCCAGCTCCCGCTGCAACAGCGCGGCGAAACCGCCGATACCGGAGAGAGGATTGCGCACCTCGTGCGCGATTACCGCCGCCACTTCACCGAGCGCTGCCAGGCTCTTGACCCGGGCAACCTCCTCCTCCATGAGCCGCAGCTCAGTCAGGTCGGCAAAGACCTCCAGGGCGCCGATCAGCTTCCCTTCGGTATCGCGAATCGGCGCACCGGAGGTGGAAATCGGCACGTAGGTGTGGACATCAAGCTCGATGCGCTTCTCATGATTTTGGAAACCGGGGGCTGAGTTGAGCAGTCCGGTGAGCGGCTGGGAGGCAGCAAAGCCGCCGGCAAACAGCCTGTCATACTCCTGCCCGACTACTTCTTCCGGGGTGACGCCCAGAATGCGACAGCCGGCTGGGTTCATTGAGGTGACCCTGCCCTGCAGGTCGATCGTCACGACTCCGGCCGTCAGCGATTCCAGTACATGTTCGAGGAAGGAGCGGGTGCGTGCCTGCTCCGCCAGCGCCAGGCGCAGCTTTTCATTGGTCTCGCCAAGTTCGTCGGCGATCCGCTGATAACGGGACTGGAGCGCGGCGTAAGACTCGTTAAGAGTCTTGAGCGTACTGTTGAAGCTGGCAAAAGTCTGGGTGAAGACTGCCAATTGGTCCTTCGTCGAAGTCTCAGTCTCGCGCTGCTTCCCGGTTGTCGCTTTCTGACTCACGAGCGGGAATATAGAAGTTCGGCTGCAAACCGTTCAACTAAAACTTGGTTAAACATCGGGCGGCGGCTTTTGAGCGAGGTAATAAAAAGGCGAATCGCGTCGGTGCGACTCGCCCTGATCTGACTTTCCGCGAAGTGCGGGGATCAGCGACGCTAGTGCAGCTTTGAGCGCAGCGCCCGCAACGAATCGAGCACGGAGCGGACACCGCTCAGCTTGGCATCCATCTGCGAGGACCAATCCCGCAACTTAAACGCCGCCTCCTCATTGACCTTCACCGTCTTGTTGATCTCTTCCATGACGCGATAAACACGGGAGTTCGTGCGAAAATAGGTCGCCGGCAGCACACGCCGCAGTTGCTTTAAGAGCGCCTGCAACTCGCGTTCGCGACTCGCCAATGAATCGACCACATCATGAAATCTGTGCTGTGTTGGGTCATGTGCGTCAGCAGCGGAGTTCCAATCCTCCCGATTGTCGACTGTGTTCAGGGTCCGATCGATGAGTCCAGCGAGCTGAGTTAAATCGCTCTGCTGTTGTTGATTGTCGGATACAGTATTACTGGATGTCGTTTGCATCCCTTCCTCCTTGCATGTATGGCAATGGCCGCAGCTTCGTAAGTGAACTGGCCCAACAGCCTCAGGCTCTAGTGGTTACCGACGGGTTCCGCGCCAGCCGCAGTCGACGCACCGGGGCACCAGCCTTCTCTTCAGAAACCTTGAGCAGACGATTGCCGCCGATCCGGTCAATCGTCTCGTCAGCCCAGAGGGGCGACTGGCTCGACTCCATTAGTGCCGCGACCGCGGTCGGATATGAGTATCTCGGCGCTCGAATCGCGGCGGCGACGGTGCTTTCCAGCTCCTGCAAACGGAAGGGTTTGAGCACATAGTCGTGGGCCTGGTTACGCAGGGCGCTGACCGCGGAATCGACCGTGGGATACCCGGTCATGAAAACCACCGGCATATCGTTGCCGGCGGCGCGGACACGCTCCAGTAACTCTACCCCGTCCATGTCGGGCAACTTCAGGTCGAATAGTGCAGCCTGATACTCATGCTCATCCAATAGCTCCAACGCCTCCTCCGCATTCTTGGCGGTATCGACGAGGTAGTCCGTTTTTCCAAAGAACTCTTCCAGAAGCTCCCGTACGAAAAGCTCGTCATCAACGACCAGTATCCTTGTCTTTGTCATCGTTCTCGTCAACTTTCCGTTGTTTGGTGACGTGTCTCGTGCTCCTCTATTGCAGCTTCCACCACCGCGTTGAGACGGTTGATGTTAAAGGGCTTAATCACATAGTCGAAGACTCGTTGGTGTAGCGCTTCGATTGCCGTGTCGAGTGAGGGAAAACCAGTCATGATAATCACCGGAATGTCACCGACACTCTGCTTGAGCTGCTCGATCAATTCCAGCCCGCCCATACCCGGCATCTTTAGATCGGTTAGCACAACATCGAAACTGACATTGCTGTTGATTATCTCAAGTGCGTCTTCAGCACTCTGCGCGGTCGTGATCTGATAGTTCTTGGCGGTGAAGTGGTCGTACAGCAAATCCCGAATGAGCAGTTCGTCATCCACCACCAGGAGTCTGCGAGATTCCATGTTCATCTCCCTGCCTGATTAGGCGCAGTTTCAGTTCACTGTCACCGGTACCGACTGCACGGCCGACCATGCCTCTTCTTCATGTTCAAAGATCTCGAAAATGTGCGAAAGCTGGGTGATCTCAAAAATCTCCTGAACATAGGTGCCAAGTTTGGCCAGCGCCATCCGTCCCTTCGCGAGCCGTACCTCTTTAAGCACTGAGACCAGCGTCCCCAGACCAGAGCTGTTGATGAAGTCGACCTGGGCCATGTTGATGACAAACTGCCGCCGCCCCTCACGCATCATCTCCATCACTCGCTCCTTCAAGCTCGTCGAACTTGAAAAATCGAGGCGACCCTTGAGGCTGAGGATTACGACGTTGTCCCGTTCGGTTGTGACTATCTCCATAAACTCCTCCGTCAACTGAGAGCGTCGCTCGGAACTCGCGCTTTCGGTTTCTCATGATCGAAACGCCACTCGATCCGAACTCGCAGCCCGCCCTCAGGTTTTGCCGTTATTTTTAAATCATCCGCATAATTCTTAATCAAGCCGATGCCGCGCCCGGAGGCGGAGTCAAGTGCCGGCACCGGAGTCGCATTCGACAGATCGAGATCTTCCGGCCGCGCTTCCCCTTGATCTTCAATCACGATTTCGAGAACGCGCGCGTCCCAGACGAATGTGACGCGAACCTGTTTGCCCTCCTCGAGGTGGTTACCGTGAACGACCGCGTTGGTGAAGGCCTCGGAGATACACAACAACAGCCGAAAGCGTTCTTCCTCTTTGAGGACCAGCCTCTGCAAGAAAGCGCCAGCGACCTCATAGAAGCGGCTGAATTGCGAGCAGTCGCTTTCGAAAGTAAATGACTCAACGTACTTGCTCATACGATCTCCACGACCAACGCTGTTATATCATCGCTCTGCTCAAAGTCGGGGCGATGCGAACCGACGAAGCGATCTACCTCACGCACCAGCGCCTCCAGACACACCTGCCCGGAAGACTCGAAATGACGCTGCAGAACTCGCTCGACCCGTTCGCGACCAAACATCTCCGCCTGCAGGGATTCACTCTCGCTGATCCCGTCGGTGTAAAAGAAAATCTTCTCCCCGGGGGTCAGCGACACCTCTTCGCACCGATATTGGAACTCCGGGAACTGCCCCAGGAAGGTGCCACCGGTACGCCACTCGCGTGGCCGCGCGGCCGCGGCGCCGAATTGCAGCGGCGGCAGATGCCCGGCGTTGACATACACGCACTTCATGCTCTCCAGGTCGAAATGGGCCGTGACCAGGGTGATGAAGGAGGAATCGGGCTTGAACACCTGCTCGCAGAGGAAGTCGTTTATCTCCTGCATCAGCATGTCGCACTTCTGACCTTTGGCCATCTGCATCCGGAAAACGGAGCGCACCGCAGCCATTTGCAGGGCTGCCGGCACACCATGATTGCTGACATCGCCGACCACGACGACAAATTCTTTTTCAGAGAGCTTGATGACGTCGAAGTAATCGCCGCCAACCTGCCCGGCCGGACGATAGACTGTCTCCACGCGGGCACCATCGAAAAGGGCGGAACGCGGCGGCAGGAGCGCCTGCTGCACTTCCCGGGCGAGCGCCAATTCCTGCTCTAGTTGCTGTTGCCGCAGTTGTTGTTTGAGCAGGTTGGCGTTGTCGATTGCGACCGCGGCAAAACGCACCACGGTCTCCAGCAGGATGCGGTCGCTTTCGCTGAAGCCAGTCCCTTCGATCTTGTTCACGACCACAACCACGCCGATGTGTTTGTCCCTTGACTGCAAGGGGGCCGCGATGATTTCGATCAGCGCGCCTCGGGCCGATTCGGCGGGCGGAATCTGATTCAGCACGCCTGTCTCGCCGGAGGCGAATACCCATTCCACCAGACTTGGGTGATCTTCGAAAGACACCTGCTTGAGAACTGAATCATCCAGACCCCAGGATACTCGCTTGCGCAGCTCCCCCTCCTCGCTGAGCAAAATGCAGCCCACCTCGCCGCCGACAACTCGCGTTGCCATCTCCATGGTGGCGGAGAGAACTTCATCAATATCGAGCAGACGAGTGATAACCAGCCCCATAGTGGCGATATCATCGAGACGCGATTGCTGATCGATAACCGCGTTCTCCAGGTCAAAGAGCCGCCTCTCGGCTGTGGAATAATCATCTGCGGACGCAGAAAGCATCAGTAGCGGCCTCCATTGGTCCGGGCAGTGCACCGGGCCGGGTGGGATAAGCTCTTATTCGCCTTACAGATAATTCTATCGTCAAGTTGAGCGGATTCTTAAGTTCAATAGTTGCGAGGAGTTCTCCAAAATTGTTTCAGGACGAATCGTGACAAGACACGCAGTGCAACTCTGCTTCACCGTCGGTGCGCAAAACTCATTGTGTCATAACAGATTATGCTTGACAGGAGTGACCTGCTGCACTATTTTGTCTATTGAGCGTGGGGCGAAAGGTTGGATTTCGTCCGACCTTAGTTCTACATGGTCTTGCCGAGGAACTTCCCTGTGCCCGGGGTTAAGCAGAGATTCTGATTCCCAGGAACAGATTCTATGTTCCTCGTTTTTACAAACTTAGAGATGCAACATTGCTGTCAGTCGGTTCGTCTAGTCAATGAAACTGAAATGAGATACTCAAGCACTTACTTCGTTTTCGGAGGAATAATGAAACATCTGGTTTCGATTCTGTTGGCCCTTGCCATTATGCTGCCGGCCACGTTGGCGGCCGACGATTCCACGCCGCCGGTGCCGCAGTCAAAGAAAAGCTACGACTATTCGAATCTCAGCCCCGGTGATATCGAGGAGATTAAAGCGCAGCGACACGCTTTTTATCAGGCAGAGAAAGGTGACAAGGAAGCGGTATTCAAAGAGTGGTTGCTAGATGAGGCAATGAAGTCGAATCGCAATCAGGCCGAGTATGACGTTCGTTACTACGGCATCGACATCTCGCTTGATTTCAACTCCCAAACGATCAGTGGCGATGTCGACTATCAGATTGTGGCGCTCGTCGATGGATTCACTACCGTCGACCTCGACTTGGCGGTCAATATGCTGGTGACCTCGGTGACTGTGGATGGCGTCGGCGCGACGTACTCGCAGATCGGCCCGGACGACCTGATTATCACGACGCCGACCACCTATGCCAGTGGTCAAGAGTTCGAAATGCGTGTTCACTATAGTGGCTCTCCGAGTTATATCGGGCAGCAAGGCATGGCGTTTGATAACATCTGGGGCTACGACATGTGCTGGACCAATTGCGAGCCCTGGGGCACACGTTACTGGCTCCCCTGCAAAGACACACCCACCGACAAACCGGACTCTACCGATCTCTACGTTGAGTATCCCTCCGGCTACGACCTGATGTCAGCAGGCGTGCTGGTCTCAGACACCGACATCGGCGGCGGCCGCAAGCGAATTCACTGGAAGCACATGTATCCGATCGCCACATACCTTCTGGCAATTACCTGTGCAGATTTCAACACAGCGATCGACACCTGGAACTATGGCGATGTCAGCCTACCGATCTACACCTATTCCGTGCCCGGCTCGCCCTCTTTCACCGAATTCCGCGCCTACATGCCCGAGGTGCTCACCAATCTGAGTAATGCATTCGGGCTCTATCCCTACGCCACCGAGAAGGCGGGCAACGCCAACTATGGTTGGGGTG
>JBDRQZ010000205.1:0-3360 GCA_043826025.1 bacterium
CTCGATTGTCTGGGCGATTGTCCGCTATCGCTTTATGGACGTGCGACTGATTGTCCGCCAGTCATTGGTCTATACCGTCAGCTCGGCAGTGATTGTCGGCGCCTATGTGTTGATCTTGCGACAGCTGAGCGAAGTGGTCCGCTCCCTGTTTGGCGCCGAGGTCCCGGCGCTCGATGTCGTGATCATCATCATCGCGCTGCTGCTCTTCCAGCCGGTGATGAGTCAGGTCGACGATCTGATCAAGCGTTTCTTCCTTCGCGATAAGGGCGACTATCGCTACATCTCCCAGAATTTCTCGCGTCAGGTGGCCAGTGTTTTCGGCACCAAAGATCTTTTCGATCTCACCTTCTCGGTGCTCAAAGACCAGATGCTGTTCGAACGCGTCTACATCTGCCTGCTCGACAACGCGCAGGATAAGGTTTGTGTGGTGGCGGAGACCTCCGCCGGTGACGGCGACGCGGTTTATCTGCCGCGCGAAGAGCATTTCCTCGAAGCTCTCTCCCGGCGGCAGGGAATCGCCAACTTCGATGAATTGCGGGCGGAGGCGGCCGACAGCGAACTGGTGAGTTTCCTGACCAAGCTGCGGATTCGTTTCCTGGTGCCGCTCGCTTCCGGTGAAGGCTTTCTCGGCTTTATGGCGGTCACTGACAAACTCTCCGGTTATCGGGTCAACTATGAGGACATCACGACGCTGGCCACGGTTGCCAATCAGCTCTCGATTGCCGTGACGACCTCAAAACTCTACGAGGAATCGCTGGAAAAGCAACGTCTCGATGAGGAGATGAATTTCGCCCGCGCGATCCAGCGCGATCTACTGCCGAAGGTGTTTCCGTGCGGGGAGCGCTATAGCCTCTCCGCTTACTCCGAGCCCTCGCGTCAGGTCGGCGGCGACTATTACGATTTCATCCCGACTGCTGAGCAGAGCATCAGCATCGTGCTGGCCGATGTTTCCGGCAAGGGGATGCCCGCCGCGTTGCTGGCGGCCCAGCTTCAGGCTGCCATGCGCAGTGAAGTGCGCCACCACATCGGCTTGGCAGAGGCGCTCTCCAATGTGAATGAGTTGGTGCACAACTCGACCTCCTATGAGAAATTCGCGACTCTCTTTGTGGCCGATTTCTGCCCGGACACCGGCCTGATGCGCTATGCCAACGCCGGGCACAACTATCCGATCCATCTCAGCGGCGAATCAGGGGTCAACGAGTTGGAGCGTGGCGGCTTGCTTTTGGGTGCCTTCCCCAACGCGCAATATGAGCAGGGGGAGTTGACTCTGGGTGACGGCGATGTCGTGCTGTTTTACACCGATGGCCTTAGCGAGGCAGAGGACCTGGAGGGTCAGCAGTATGGCGAGAAGCGCATCCTGCGCTTGCTCCAGGAGAATCGCCATTTAGGCCCGGAGGCCATTCAGGCGAGTCTGGTTAACGATGTCCAGCAATTCGTGGGCGACGCCAGTCTGCAGGATGATATGACGCTGATTGTCTTGAAAGTTGGAGCAAATGCAACAAAAGGACCCAATCTCTAGTTTCTCGAATTGTCCACTCTGCACGACCGAACTTGAAATCACCAATCATAGTCAGCGTCGACGTAAGGTCTGTCCCGCCTGCGGCTTTGTCGATTGGCACAATCCCTCACCCGCCGCCGGCGCGGTGATTGTCGATCAAGGCAAGCTGCTCCTGGTCAAACGCGCCGGCTATCCGCGCGAAGGCGACTGGTGCATCCCGGCCGGTTTTGTCGAGTGGGATGAATCTCCGGCTGAGTGTGCGGTGCGTGAATTGAAGGAAGAGACCGGTTTCGATATCGAGTTACAGGGTCTGTTCAATGTGTATTCCGGCAATGATGATCCTCGCACTAATGCGCTGCTGATCCTCTATTTTGGCAAAATCGTCGGTGGCGCAGCCGAGGCGGATGATGATGCGGCAGCAGTTGAGTTCTTCAGCCTCAAGGACATTCCGCAGAATATCGCCTTTGCAGCGCACGTACAGGCGATTGCCGATTTGCAAAGCGATTATCCCGGTCTCCTGCATTAGTCGTGACTATCAAACGCAAACTTTTTCTCACCTTCCTGCTGTTGGCTTTTCTACCCGCCAGCGGTCTGGTCTGGTTATCCTACTATCTCGCCACCGAAGGCAGCAAGCTCCTGGCCTCGCCGGGTGTTACCGAAACACTGGCCGCGGGGGACAGCCTGGCGATGTGGGCGCTGGCTCAGCAGCAGGAGCAACTCGCAGTTGATCTGGAGCAACTTGCTGAATCGGCGGTGCTCGATCCGCCCGCCTCGCTGCGTAAGAATACCGGCCTTGACTTGATCTATCTGGTCCAGCCGGACAGCATTGTTTTGCTGCGCGGCGGCGACTTTCCGGAGATGCGCGAAGCCCTCACCTCAACCGCAGCGACCGCAGGTCGGTTGGTGCTCGACGATAGATTGCTGATCTGGCAGCGCACCCGGCTCAATGGCACGTCGCTGGTCGGCGGTCGTTTTCTGCCGCCTGAGTATTTCCGGCTCGCCAATCGCCTGCTGGAGGGGCAGACCAACTATCATAGCCTCTCGCGCACACTGCTGCCGGTCGGTCAGGATCTGCTTCTCAAGATCGCTGTCGGCCTGACTCTGGTGTTTCTCATTCTCGCGCTCACCGCGGCCCAGACGCTCTCGCATGCTTTGGCCGCGCCCCTGAATCGCCTGGTGCTGGCGACTCGCAAGATCAGTCGGGGCGATCTCTCCCATCGTATCCCCGCAGGGGCTCAGGATGAGGTCGGTACTCTGGTGGACAACTTCAATCTGATGACCGAGAACCTCGAACAGACCACCAGCAATCTGCTCGCCGCCGAGCGGGAGATGGCCTGGAAAGAGACGGCGCGCACAATTGCGCATGAAATCAAGAACCTGCTCACACCAGTGAATGTCACCCTCTTCCGGATCAGGAAGCAGTTTGCTGAAGAGTCCACTGTGGATCCTCAGGTCGAGCAGTCGGTGGCGGCGCTCACCGAGGAGATCGAGGCGGTTGCCGAGTTGGCACGCGAGTTCTCGCTATTTGCGCACCCCACTAGGTTAGCGCGCACCGAGGTCGACTTGCGCAGTGTAGTTGAGGCCGCACTTGCCCTGCAGAGTTATGATGAAAGCCGGCACAGTATTGAGGTATCGTTGCCGTCTGACCCAGAGCCAATCTCCGCTGACCGCGACTTGTTGCGGCGGGTGCTGTCTAACCTGCTCAAGAATTCACTTGAGGCCACACCCTATGGCGGTCATGTTATAATCAGTGCCCAGCGTGGAGCGAATGAACTGGCACTCTCCATCCGCGATGATGGTCCCGGCGCGGATGAGGCGATTGATTTGGCCTTGCCCTATATCACCACCAAGAAAAGCGGTAC
>JBDRQZ010000206.1:0-2414 GCA_043826025.1 bacterium
GTGGAGATAAGTAGAGATGGCTGTCTACTTGTCGAGTGATCCCAGGGACTACGCCCGCCGCGTTCTAACGGACCTTGAGATCGTGAGACCGCCGATCGAAGTTGAGCCAATACTGGAGTATTTTGGTTTGCAGGTGCGTGGCTTTCCGCCAGATTTAATGTCGAGATTTGGCGGCTCCATCCTGTCGATCGGAGCAATTGACTCGATGTTGCTCAGGTTCGGTAATGATGAGGCCGTTATCCTCGTGGGTGAGAATCTACAAAGACACAGACGACGCATGTCGATCTTTCATGAGGTCGGACACGCAGATTTGCCGTGGCACAGGGACTCCTCATTTGTATGTGATGGCAATCCGTGGCTGAGGCATCAACCTGAGATTGAGAGGCAGGCATTTTCGTATGCCGCCGAGATGATGATGCCTCTTCAGATGGTGTCTAACTACGTGAGGGACTTGCCTTTCTGTGCTGAGAACATCGGGATAATATCGAGGACGTTCGATGTCTCCTTCGAGGCCGCCGCCATCAGGTTTCTCAAACTGACCGACAGGCCATGTGCTATGGGGCTCATTGTCCCGAGCTCAGAAGATGGAGGGGCTTGCCGCCTTCATTGGATGAAGTATGTGCTACGTTCGAAATCCTTTCCAACTGGTCTGACCGGTCGTCGGCATATCCCAGACCAGGATCTGATCTCTGGCTTCATAGCCGATCAGTCAGCAAGTCGTGGTAGGATCACCGCTCGGGACCTCGGGGTGTCTCAATCTTGGTCGGCTGAGTGTGAGATGAAGTACCACGGACCTGGGAGCGCCTTGATGCTGCTAAGCATCCCAGATGTCCGAATCAAGCTAAGTCTACCAAAAGGAGTGACGAGTGAAAGCCGCACTATACGCCAGAGTCTCGTCAGAGAGACAGGCAGCCAAGGATCTCTCGATCTCGGCCCAGCTCAAGGCCCTGCGTAACTTTGCGGCCAAGCGAGGTTACGAAGTTGCGGACGAGTTCGTGGACGAGGCTGAGAGCGCTCGCACCGCCGACCGGCCTGCCTTCCAGCAGATGATCGCCACGGCGAAATCCAGGCCGACTCCTTTCAACGCAATTCTGGTCTGGAAGCTGTCCCGGTTTGCACGCAACCGTGAAGATTCTATCATCTTCAAGTCGTTGCTGAAGAAACGCGGCATCCAGGTCATCTCCATGAATGAGTCCATTGATGACAGTCCGGCCGGTGCGCTCTTTGAGGGTATGATCGAGGTGATCGATGAATTCTATTCAGCCAACCTTGCTCAGGATACCAGGCGGGGAATGCGCGAAAACGCGAGCCGAGGATACTGGAACGGGTCGCTGCCTGCGTTGGGCTACCTGATCAAGAAGGTACGAGTGGGGACTGCGACCAAGAATACGCTGGTCTTGAACGGAGATTACGCTCCATTGGTTCGGAGGGTCTTTGACCTGGCATTGTCGGGTCAGGGAGCAAAGGAAATCGCTAAGATTCTTAATCGAGAAGGCAGCCTCACGAATAGGGGCAATTGTTGGAGCAAGGGCACCATACTGTACATCTTGAGAAACGAGGTCTACACAGGCACGCTGGTTTGGGGCAAAAGCTGCACCGGCCTTGATCCGGTCCGCTGTGAAAACAACCACGAAGCAATCGTGTCACGCGAGGAGTTTGCCGCAACTCAGAAGTTGATTGCTGATCGAAGCCCGGCAAATTGCAGACCTCGCGCTCTAACCTCAGACTACCTGCTGGCAGGACTGATCAAGTGCGCTGATTGTGGTTCGGCAATGCAGGGCTGCTCCGCCAAGTCCGGCACTTTTCATTACTACGCCTGCAGGAATCGGCTTATGAAAGGCTCCTCGGTGTGTGCTACGAAAATGGTGAACCGTGATCGGATTGAGGGCCAGGTGATCACAAAGATCAAGGACCACGTACTGACGGAGTCCAATCTGGCCAAACTGCTGGATATGACCAACGCCGCCATCCGTGATCGTTACTCGGCCAAGAGTGAAGAAGTGGGCCAGATTGAGAAGCAGCAATTGGCAATCCAGCGCCGACTGGACAATCTATATCAAGCGATAGAAAGCGGTACTGTTGTTACTGACGATGTGGCTCCTCGAATCCGAGAGCTGCGAAGCTGTCTTGACAACCTTCAAGACCGCAGGCTCTCCCTCCAGCGCGGGCAGGTACCGGAGCTGCCTGGCCTGTCAAAACAGGAGCTGCGCCGGTACGTCAAGGACCTGCGCGAGGTGCTCGCCGAGGGGTCGATCTTCGAGCAGAAGGCCTTCATTCGTTCCTTTGTGAAGCAGATTATCGTTGACGGCAAACGAGTTACGGTAGAATACTCGTTCCCCACAGGCGGTAGGAATGGCGGCTCAAATGGGGGTGGAGTTCTTAGTTCAGCACAGAATAGCTCCCCATGTGCAACC
>JBDRQZ010000207.1:0-13027 GCA_043826025.1 bacterium
CACTAGCGGGGCTTAGCGGCATCGACCGGGGCCGATGCGCCGAGGGAAGCGACTGAGGGCGCGGTCAGGGATTCCTGCCGTGCGCCTTTGGCCAGATCGATGATTTTGGTGTCGGCGTGATAGACAGCGGTTTCGACCACATTCAGATTCTTCAGACTGGTGATTACCGAGACAATCTGATCGGAGCTCTTGGTGTAGGCGATTATCGACTTGGCGACGACACCGGTTTTGTCATCGATCTCATTTTTCTCCAGCGCCAGTTCCAGTAGCTGAGTCCGTCCCGAAATCGTCGCGGCGGCGTTATTCAGATAGTGAGAGAAAGTCGCGACAATCGCCTGCAGCGATTCGTATGCCGCCAGCCGCAGTTGTTCCTCATGCAGCTTGTTGCGAGTGTCCCTGAGTTCCTGGAATTGCTGCTCCATACCGGAATAGAGATCGTAGAGCTGGGTGGCCGCCTGTTCCAGGAGCACCAAAGGCGAACCGACCTCGATGTCCATGTAAGCCGAGGTGCGCAGGAATGAAGAGAGCGAATCGACGACGATTTGTTTGAGGTCGGCGACCGAGAGTCCGAGGCTGTCGCCCAGGGTGGCGCGGCTCGGTAGGTCGTTGTCTTTGCTCGACATCGAGCCCTCAATTGTAAATGTCGCCAGGCGGTCCGCCAGGTTGAGAATGCGGACTATCTGCGGTCGCTTCGCGTCGGCCTTGCGCAAGATGTCGTGATGCTTGCCGATTGCCTCCGCATACAGCGGCGGGAAACTCCACATTTCAGCCAGCATTGCACCGGCGACGGTATGATCGGTGCCTAGGATCGCGCGCTCGGCGCTGAGAATGTCGCGCTCCTCCGAGAGAGTCTTGCAGACCTTGGCATAGTTTTCGGCGAAGAGCTGATCGAGCACGATCATTCCCAGATCGTGCAGACAGCCGAGCACAAAAGCCTCCTCAATGTGAGGCGACTTGATCTTTCGCGCAATCGTCTCGGCAGTACAGGCAACGCAGAGGGAGTGCCGCCAGAATTCGCGGTGGTCAATGCTGTTGCCGATTCTGCTGGTGAACTCATGGATCGAGAGCGACAGCGCCAGTGCCTTGACCTGATTGGCGCCCATCGTCGAAACCGCCTGAGTAATCGAGCCGATCTCCTGCGAGCGCTTGTAGTAGGGCGAGTTGGCGACTTTCAGAACCCGCGCTACCAGCGCCGGATCGCGCTGGACAGTGTTGGCCAGTTGAGTCAGAGAGATCTCGGGAGCCTGGCAAACGCGGACAATTTCCGCCATCGTTTCCGGCAAGGTGGACAATTCCTTGATTGTCGCGAGCTTAGCCTCAAGTTCCAGACGATTCATACTGCTGCCGTTCCGCTACCTCTTCTGAGCCTGTTGCGGGCGCGCGGGTGTTTGTCAGAGATACCCCCGCCATTTGTCTTAGTATCGGCAGGAAAACGCCTCAATTTTGCTTTCTTTGTGGGCAAAACGGTTTCTATCTGTATGGCAGGCAAGAGACTGAGGATTCTTGAGGATACGTTTCAGACGGCACGACGATTGCTGTTCGGGCTGCCGCCGGCATTTTTCTGCGCCGCGGCCTTTCTTAGCAGACGTTGCCGCCGTCGGCTTAAGCTCTCATGCCAGAAGAGGATACGATCATAAGGGATTTCCGCATGTGGACTTTCGAGGTACTCCTGAGCAACCACCACCGTGCGGCTGGCGGTATCATACTCGCCAAATTGGTGTTCCAGCAGCTTGGCTGCCCCCTCCAGCGCGAACAACCTGATTTCACCCGGCCGGGCCGCGAGACGGCGAAAAGTCGCCAGCGCCTCGTCATGAAGTCCGAGGCGCTTCTGCAGCATGGAGAGATGCAACCCCAGGGCCTCAGCCGACTCATCCTGTTCGCAGCAGGCAAATTGCCGGGCAGCGGCAGTGCAGCTCGCCTCAAGTTTTTGCTGACGCAGGAAGAACCGCGAGATCGCCAGCGCTTCGGCGGCGGAATAATAGTCATAGTCCTCAGCTTGATCGAGATAGCGCTGAGTCGCCACCAGCAGGAAGAGTAGACTCACGATATCGAGTTGATTGTGCTTGAAGACGCCATGCAACGGCTCCGCACGACCCGCCCGCAGGAAATCGAAATAGAGTTGCGGGATCATGTAGCCTGGGGTATCGCCATATCGATAGAGGCCGAGCAGCGATTTCTCCAAAGTTTGCAGAGTGACATCGGGCAGGCGTTGCCGCCAGAAACGTCGTGAGGAATGCAGCAAATCAATATGCAGCATGCCCTCAAAGGGTGACTTCTGTCGCTGCATCACGAATCTTGTTTCCAGTAGCGGCAAATCGAAGCTCTTGCCATTGAACGAGCAGACGACACTATAGTCGGAAACCAGATCGGCGATTGCCTCGAGCTGCGCCGGTTCATCGGGATAATCGGGCAGGAAGAATTGCTGCACTACGAAGTTGTTGTCGCGCACAAAGCCAACCCCCAGCAGGAAAGCGACTGTACCGGTGGCCGCCGAGAGGCCGGTGGTTTCGGCGTCGACAAATATTACCTCACTTAGGGGAATCTCTTCATCCTGATGTCGCGGCTCGAAGCATTCCAACCTGAAGGCTGGGTATTTCGCAAGCAGCGAACCAACCTGTGAATCACCATGAGCGAAGTCGGTACGGTATTCGCAGATCAACTGCAGGTATCGGCCCAGGTCGGTGTTAATAATCTCACCATTAAGCTGAGCGGCTAAGTCGGTCAGAGCTTCATGATCGGGATCGAGCCTCTGCGGCTCATTGAAACGATCGAGAAAATCGAACTTACTCATCGGCTGCAGGGGCGGTCAGGTAATCGATTGTCGACTCGATCTGCGAGCGGACAAAGAGATCGCGCTCGTCGACCAGCAGGCTGCGCAGGCGCTCGACGGAGCCCGGTCCGCGCAACCTGCCCCACGCCCAGAGCGCCCAGCCCCGCACCAGCGGATCGGCATTACCTGTCGATTCCTCGACCAGCGGCAGAGTCTCCTTGAGCTTGAGTTCACCGGCAATCCGCAGCGCCAGCGACTTGAGGCGGAAGGAACGGTTCTGTTTGATCAGCTTGTTCACAGTTTCCGTCGCAACTTCGCCATACTTGGTCAGTGCATCGCGGGCAGTCAGTCGCACCGCAAAACTTTCATCATCAAGCGCCATCGCGAGATCAGGCAGGGAACGCTGCGCGCCAATCAGACCGAGCGCCGCAACCGCACTCTTGCGCACAACATCGACTGTGTCGCCGAGCCAGGTCGCGACTTCAGCAGCAACCGAGTCATCACCGCCGGTCTTGCCGATGGCGATAATCGCTTCGGCGCGCACGGTATAAGACTCATGCTGCGCGACCGCAAAGAGATCAGGAACCGCGTTGGGGTCCTTCACCTCTGCCAGGCAGCCGCAAGTGGTGCGCAGTTGATCTTCATTCTCGGTGTTGAGTGCCGCCACGAGGTAGGGAGTCGAGACTTTGCCAATCCCCTTATAGATGTCGACCAACGTGTGCCGTTCACGGGCATCGTCTGAGGAAAGCTTCGCCGCCAGGTATTTCGCTGCCGAGTCCCCCATCGCGATCAAGGAGTCTTTGGAGGGCTGAACCAGGTCGACATGTTTAACGCCGCCATCGGAGGCCTGCATAAAGAGCCGGTCGACATCTTCCTTCACACCCGCCAGAAGCAGGCCCGGCAACAGCGCCAACAGCATGATATGTCTAGTTTTCATCATCGCCTTTCGGTTCGAGGTCTCCGCCGATTCCCCACTTGGAGTCGGTCACCCAGTAGGAGTTGTTGGCGCCATAGCCGCGATAGTCATCATTGCCGCCCAGGTCGAGAAAGAGCCCGATCGAGCCATAGTCGCGACGTGGGTTGCCATAGCCATGAGTGTTACCCTTGACGCGCGCCATGTGTCCATCATTCCCGGCCAGATCGATAAGCATCCCGACCCCATTGGCCGAACCAGCCGCCTGCGAGAGATCGAACGCGTTGTATTGATCGTCACCATCGCAGTCGAGCAACAGCCCGAAAGCCAGATCATGCCCACAACCCTGCGAGACACCTTTGGAGGAATAAAGATCATCCCCCTCAATATCGATCAGCGCCGCCAAACAGAGGTGAGTCGCCGCACCCTGCGCGTATTGATGCGCTATGTAGCGATCTGTCCCTGAATAGTCGATCAAGCCGCCGAATGACCACCAATATGATGCGCCCTGCGCGAAGATATCGGCGGAGTACTGGTCGTTGCCGCCGCCATCGACGAGGAATGCCACGCCGCCGGAGAAATGAGGCCGCAGCCCGTAGCCGAATCCCTGCGAAAGCGACAGATAGTGATCCTCATAACGCAGCACATCGCCATATTTCCAACCGGCGGTGTAAATGTCATTGCCGGAGTGATCGACCAGCGCCGAGGCGCCCATGATGAAGGCAAACGCCTGCGAGAAGAGATGCGCCGTGTAGGAGTCATTGCCCTCATAGTCAAGCAGCATGCCGATACCGAAACTCGACGCGCCCTGCGTGCAGATGTCGCCCTGATAGATGTCATCGCCACCGCGGTCGATCAGAATGCCGGTGCCAAACAGCCCGCAACCCAGCGAGAAGTGCTTGGCGAAATAGATGTCATCCCCTGCCCAGTCATCGAGAATCCCGCAGCCCATAAATCCCGCCCCGAGACAGTGGTCAGTCTGCGCGTAGTAGCGGTCATTACCATCGAGATCAATGATGATCTGGTTGGGATGCTCGGGGTCGTATTCGAGCAGGTATTCATCATCCCCGCCGAGATCGATGATTACGGCGTACTTGCCCTCGTAGCGGTCGTTGCCGGGGCCGCCGATGGCGACTCTGCCGATTTCAGTCTGAGTTGTCTCAAACAGCCCATTTGTTTCCAGAGTGTCCAGAGCCCGGAGCGCTTTGCGATTCTTAGCAAGCCGTACAGACAGTTCAGCGTGACTTTGGACAATCCAATGGTTATTCGCCTTGAGCTCTAGAATGGGGATATTGAATCCGAACCGCGCAAAGCTCCCCGCCAATCGTCCTTCGAGCTTCTGGAGGCTATCAGCTTCTGCAACCGAAAGCTGCATGTTCTTCTCTTCCTCGAGAAGAAAGATCTTGAAGCTGTCTTGAACGAAAGCCAATTGCTGCTGATCCAATGAGGAGCCGAACAGAGCGGCGAAACTGTCGCCCCACTTCTTCATGCCTCTCTGGCAATCTGCGACCTCCTTGCGAAGTACGCGGGCAATATCTGGCTCCCCCCGAGCCCCTGCGGGAAACGGCGGCCGGAGCAGCTGGTCCAAGTTATGATCTCGATCCCCCATGATGATCATGTAATGGCCGGCTTGTGATTCACTTCCAAGCAACCACCATGCATCGAAGGAAGTTGCTGTCGAGTCGAGCAGCAAATCTCCGATGCGCTTCAGGAAGCCGGGAATCTCCAGCGGCTTCAAGGTCAGTTCATCCACAACCGCCAGCCGGAAACTGTCAAGATCGGTGCGGTCGGTGCGGAAGCTTATATCTGATGTGTCAATCGCGATATAGCGCAGGGTCTGGTCGATCCGGCCGATCGGGAAATCGAACTTGTCGGCCAGCAGCAGACATGGCAGCAACAGCACTGCCAGGAGCAGTAGATGTTTTTTCATGCAGGACAAAGTAGGCAGCCGCAAAGCCGCCAGCAATCATTTTTTGCTGAGGACCCAAATCCAGATTGGGAGAATGGGATAGAAACGCTTGTATATCCAGCGCGGGATGCGAAAGGCCAGCGAGTTCTGCGCTTGCAGATCATGCGCGGCAAAGCGTTCCGGCTCGGTGAGAATCAGCAAGGTGTAATCGTGTATCTCAAAGCCCTGGAGCAACTTTTTGAGATTGCGGTGCGAGAGCAGTTTGACATCATAGCGACCCTGACGGCCGGTGACTCTCATATAGATATCCGACACGCGATGCGGCAGCCAGGAGAGGAAGGGCAGGAAATAATGCCCCTCGACCAGCACAAAACGTGACCCGGCGCTGAAATAGCAGAAACCATCATCTTTGAGCACCCGCTTGATCTCCGCCATGAGAGCCTGCTGATCATCAATATGCTCATAGACATGATTGCAAATCAGACAGTCGAAGCTCTTGTCGGCAAAAGGCATCTTGGTGGCGTCGCCACAGACCCAATCGACATTTTCAGCTTCGCAACTCTTCCGCCCCTCTTCGATTGCCACATGGTCGATGTCAATCTCGGTGACCTTCTCGAAAGCATCCGCGAAGACTTCGGTCATTACTCCGGCCGAGCCGCCGATATCGAGCACCTGCAAATCTTTGAGGCGACGACCGGAGAAGTCATTCATCACTGCGACGATCTTGTTCGCTTTGGCGACCCGGCCATCGCGGTTGTAGAGAATTGGGAAGCGTTCGGAGAAGGTGCCGTAGACTTCGTTGACTCTGGTGATCTCTTCGCTCATGCTTTTACCTTCAGGAGCATCAGGGTTGCGAGTGAGAAGAACGCCGGTGATACTGACGCGAGCCGCTTGCCAACCACCCTTCCCGGTCGCCACCAGCCGGGTGGTGACAAAGGCTGGTGGACTACCTGCTCGACTTCAAGCTCGGCGACCTCTGCCAGCCAGTTGGCGCGCTCCGGCGAAAAGAGGCTGATATGCGAGAGCACCGGTGCGCCCCGACCCAGCCGCCGCAGCAGATGGAATTCATTCGGCACCGAGACAAACAGCCTTCCCTCCGGCTTGACCAACTTGGCCAGTTTTCTCATTATGCGGTAAGGCTGATTGAGTTGCTGGAGAACCTCACAGCAAGTCACCACATCAAACTGACCGGTTGGTTCGGCGGACTCAATATCAACCAGATGCGCATCAAACCCGCGCTGTCGAAGACCATGCACCGCTGCCGGGGAAATATCCCAAACACTGACCTGATAACCGCGTTCGGCAAAATAGGTCGCCAGATCACCCTGCCCGGCGCCGACATCGAGCAACGTCCGGTATTGATCGCCGACCAACTCATGGAGTTGCTGAGCTCGCCAGAGGGCGCGCGCCCGAACCCGTTCGAGGTCTTGCTGTTGCCAGTAGTTGTCGAAATAGCTCGTCTTGGTCTCAGTCAGCATTTAACACCTCGAGGAATCTGGCGACGGCACTCTCCGGCGCAAACTGGCTCACCAACTCAGCCGCCGGCGCACTGATGTCATGGTCATGCAGCATCACTCGCAGCAGGGCATCACGCAGTTCCGAGACTGAACCCGGTTGCACGACATTACCGAGCCCATATTCACGCACCAGTTCACCCAGGTCACCGACATCGGTGACAATCATCGGCGTTGAAGTCTGCAACGCCTCTCCAAACACCAGTGGGATCGAATCGGAACGTGTCGGAATCACGATAGCTTTGGCTTTTTCAAGATACTCCACGATCTCCTCGCATGGCACATAACCCAGCACATGCACTTTGCCCTGTAACTTGAGCCGTTTTACCATGCGCTGCAGCCGCGAGCGCTGCGAACCATCGCCGATAAAGAGCAAGCGGTAATCGGAGATATCGACATTGATCGCGGCAAAAGCCTGCAGCAAATCAAATATCCCCTTGGCTCGTTCCAGCCGTCCGAGGCAGAGGAAGAAGTGCTGCCGCTGTCTTTTGGTGGTCTGACAGCCAAGCCGTCGGAAGCTGGGCAGAAAGTGGCATTTGCGATGCGAAAGTTCGGTTACCTTCCCTGCCAGTTCTCTGCCATCGGCGAATAGATGGCTGGCGCCCTCCAGCGCCTGTCTGACCAGCTTGCCCGCCAGCGGTCGATTGGCCCAGACGTTTATGTCACTCCCCAAAGCCCACACAGAATAGTCGATCCCCAGTTCTTTATTCGCCTCTGAGGCAAACCAGCCCGCCGGTAACGCCCAGAGCGCCAGCAGGTGATCGTAGCGATTGTCCGCCAGATGATCCAGCAAAGCCTTGCGTCCGGCATTGAAATAGCGGCGAATCTTCTGCCAACTGGCGGGTTTGAGCAGACTCAACTCCGACAAGGTTTTTTGCGACTCACCCCAGGCGAAGCGATGCACCGGAATGCCCAGTTCGCCGCTGTCGTCACCGATTTGCGGCGTAAAGACCTCCACTTCGATTCCCACCGCCTGCAGAGCGTGAAGGAAGTCGACCACAAAAGGGGAGGCCTGATCAGCGTTGTTCAGCGGTAACCGGTTCGTGAGGACCAGCAATCGGCGCAGTTTCCTGCGGCTCGCCGACGATTCTGTCTCTTTCCCCGGAGCTGACGATCTTTGTTGCCAGCTTGTCAAACTTACGCTCCAGTTCCTTGTTTTCACGCTGGACGATCAGAATTTCGCGACGCAGCCGCGCAAGCCCGCTGCCGAGAAATCCGAATACCAAAATCTGGATGCCGGTGAGGATCAACAACGGCACCAGAGTCATTAAGGGTCGATTGGGATTGAGCGCGGTGCTCTGCCAGAGGTAGAGGATGTAGCCTCCACCAAGCACCCCGATGCCGATCAGGAGCAGGCCGATCACGCCAAATAGCAGAATCGGTCGCTCATGCAGCGAGAAGAGCAGATGCGAGGAGGCGATGCCGCGCAGATTGAATTTCGAATGGCCTCGTTTGCGCCCTCGCAGAATCGCCGGCGTTTCAATCAGATTGTAACCGGCAGCGAGCAGCTTGGAAACGATTTCGAGATGCAGGTCTTTGCCATCCGCGAAGAGTTCCAGGCTCTTGATACAGTCGGCGCGATAGGCGCGCAGGACACCGGTGCTGGTCTTTATCCGTCCACCCATCGCGCGACTGATTACCCGATTGCCCCAGCGCGAGAGAAAGAGCCGCCAGGGCGAGACCCCCTCAGTGCGACCACCCTTGATGTAGGGCGAGCCGATGACACAGTCCAGCGCGGGAAATCGCTCCAGCGCTGCGATCATCTGAGTCAAATGATCGGGTGTGTAGGAAAGATCGGCATCAATCGTGCAAATGATCTCACCGCGCGCTCGTGCGATCCCGGCACGGATGGCATAACCCCGGCCACGGTTGGGGGAATAATCGACAATCGTCAGCCAGGGCGCTATTGCCGCCAGGGCGCGCAGGCGACTACCGGTATCGTCGGTGGAACCATCATTCACCGCGACCACTTCGAAGCTATGATGGCCGGCGCGTAGTTCCGTCGCAATTGCGGTCAGCGTGTCCGGTAGATTCGCCGCCTCATTATGCATCGGCACCACTACGGACACTTTTGGTTCAACCACCGGCACCTCCCATAGCGACTGTCTCTTCAAAGCGAGGCAGCCAGGTAAGCACGAACTCATTGCCAGGCTCCAGCCGGTTGAGCACGCGCGTCAGTTCCAGCCCTTCCGACCAGCGATCAGTTGCGGCCAGCAGCTTGATGCAGTTTATCAATAGAGTCACGTTGTCTTTGTCGAGCCGTGCAGCTCCGGAAGCATATTCGCCGGCATAACGCCCCTGCCCCTGAGTGAACAGATAGACGCCATGATTGTAGAGCAGCCGCGCGAAATGCTCTCTGGTGGTCAAGTCATGGCACGCCTGCCACTCAGGGAGATGACTGAACCAGTAGCGCTGGGTTAGAGCTTCCGCTTGCGAGGTGTAGCCCTCCCCCGGTTCGAGGGAGTAGGCGAGCAGATGCGGCCGCAAATGTGCCATCAAGGGCGCAGTCCACTCACTGATGGTAAGATAGACCGGTCGGCGAGCGGCGTTAGCCTCAAGCCACTGCTGTAGGCGCAGTGGAAACGCATTTGCGAAAGACCTATCATTCCAGTCGGCGGGATACCAGAGCTCGGGAAATCTCAATTTGGTCTTGTGACGGTAGTCGCTACGCAGCAGAGCGCCGCCGGAGAGCACCGTCACATCCTGACGAAGCTGTTCCATTTGCTGAGCGGCCAGCAACGGTAGAAAAGTATTGTCCTCGCCCGCCAGGATCAGCGCGTCCGGTGGTAGCGTACGCAGCAGCTCTCCGGCGTAGTCGCTGGCCGCGCTCAGTTCGTGCTTGTCCGCATGGCGCAGGCTGGCTGAAGTCTGTGTCAGTAGCCCCACCGACAGCAGCACACAGACCGGCGCGATCCAGGTGAGCCGTAGCCAGGTGCGTTCTTTCATGAAATTGTTGAGCCGCTGACCCAGCTCAAGCGGCGCGATCGGGATCATGATCATGAGCGCCGCGAATGCCGGAATTAGGTAGCCGCCGAGATCGAGATTGTAGACCGAGAATTCGGCCGCGTAGGCAGTGGTGAGGATTGACATCACTCCGGGAATGATGCACAAAATCGCCGTCAGGCGACTGCGCTGCCAAAGACAGCCAGAGCCGACTGCGCCAAGAAGCAGCACAAAACCGCCGACCGAGTGAATGACGTGATTCAGGTTTGACCAGAGCCGCGCTGCGAATGGTGTGCTCACCGCCGCAGTCGCCACCGGCAGAGTCTCGTCAAGGCGCAGCAGTGACTTTATCGTTCCGCCAATGCTGGAGAAATCGCCCCAATTCAGTGCAGGCATCTGCGCCGCACGGATCGGCAGATAGAAGTAGACCGACAGTCCCAAAGCCAGAAAGGCGGCAGCGAGGAGAATCGGCCGCAGTGCGAACATAGTGGCTCGTCGCTGCCAGAATGCGACCCCCAGTAGCGGCAACGCAACGACACCCATCAGCAGTGGATGATTGGCCAGGCCAAGGCCGAGCAACAATCCGGCTAGCGCTGCAAAGCGATAAGTCGACAGCTTGGCTTGCACGTAGCGGAGGACTACCCAGAAGAAGAGCAGTGTCATAAACGCGTTCAGCGTATAGACCTCTGCTCGTACCGCCTGCAGCCAGACAGCTTCGACCGTGGCAAAGAGCAAGGCCGCCAGGAGCGCCAGGGTTGAAGTCCAGTAGTTGCCGGGAGCGACTAATTCTCCAACCTCCTGCGCCAGTAGGTAGACCAGCAGAGCGCTGGCAGCGCCAAACAGGGCCGACGTCGCTGTTACCATCAGCGCCGTCCCACCTAGTGGCGCCAGGCTGATCAGCTTGGCGAGCAGCAGGTACAGCGGAAAGCTGGGGTTATGGGGAATCCCCAGTTCGCTCACGGCAAGCTGAAACGCGGCAGAATCCTCCCAATAGAGCTTCGGCGCGGCTGTGAACAGGTAGAGCACCAGCGGCGTCGCAAAAGCCAGCGCGCGATAGAGATATTCTTTTGCCACACTTCTTATGTCGGCAGCAACGACGACTTTCTTTTTTTAATTAGGCAAAGAAAAAGGCGGGGAGGATTCTCCCCGCCTCAATGTCTCCCGGTTCTGCCTGTCCGGTTGTACTAGATCACCGAGTCGTCCGACGTGCAGAGCAGCTCGCCGTCCTGATCGATGGTCCATGTATCAGGCGCGGCGTCGTCATCCAGACCCGGATCCGACACAGTCGCCGTAGCCGTGAAAGTCGTGGTGCTCACACCAGCGAGCGAATAAGTATAGCGCGCGGTGGTCATAATCTCGACACCCAGCTCAGCAAACGCGTTTGGCGCGGCGGCCGAGGCGTTACCGGCGGTCGGAGTCCAATAGGTGTCGTTAGCCTGACGATAGGTGCGCTGCATCGTGTAGATCTGCTTCAGCACCTGCTTGGCTTCCGACTGCTTCGACTTAGTTGTCGCCTTCATGAACCGCGGAATCGCCAACGCAGCCAGAATACCGATGATGACCACGACGATCATCAGCTCGATCAATGTGAAACCTTTTTGGTTTCTGTGGAATTTGGAAAGCATCGCATGCCTCCTCGTAGTTACAAGGTCCTCTGGTTAATTGTCCCTTCTAGCTCATCCCCTACTCAGGTCCTAGCCCACCGCTAGGATATACAACCACCCTGCCAAGTCGCTGAAAGCGGCCCCCTTTCTAGCGGAATATTTTTACTCCCCTTGCTGCAATCAGTTAGGATCGGTCGATCAGCGCCGCCGGCGCGATCCCATTTTTCTTTTCTCTCCCCTTGCCGGCCATAAGTGCCGAAATTTGCCAGGAAGTCTCGCATTCTGCAATGATTAGAGTTGTGCATCGTCAGATCCTGCCACCACCTGCAGGTCTCCGTTTTCGTCGATAGTCCATTGGTCGATCACCGGATCATCGTCAAGAATTCCGCTCGTTGCCGTAGCGGTGAACGTGACCCGATCACCGGTGATCGTATAGCTGTAGCGCGCGGGGAGCACAATTTCCGCGAGAATCGGCGCAAACGCTGTCGGATTTGACGCATTGGCGACAATGCCGCCTGCCGGGATCCAGTAGGTGTCGTGCTCCTGGAAATAGGCGCGCTGATTGGTGTAGATTTGCTTGAGGACCAATTTGGCTTCCGACTGCTTGCTTTTCGTGGAGACCGCAAAAAACCGCGGAATCGCCAGCGCCGCCAGGATCCCAATGATCACGACAACGATCATCAACTCGATTAGCGTGAAGCCCTGCTGTGCGCGTCTTGTTCTGCTCATTTGTTAATCCGTTTTTTATCCTCTTGCTCAAGCCTATCGCAATTGAGGTGCCGATTTATCCAGGCAGCCTAACTCCATGCTGTTCCAACTGTTAGGGCGGCGGAACGGTGTCGCCGGGGGACGGGCATCACCCGAGATTCAGGCAGATCGCCTGTAGTCTTGCAGAATGCAAGACTACTGCGAAGCCTTCGTGAGGCTAAAGCGCTCTATTTTGCGATAGAGAGTGGAGGCGTCGATCCCAAGCAGTTTGGCGGCTTTACTCTTTTTCCAGCCGGTCTGCTCCAGCACCCAGAAGATGTAAGCTTTCTCGATTGACTCCAGCGTCGGATTGCCCGGCTGCTCAGTGCCAATCGGCTCCCCCGGAGCGCCTTCATTCAACTGCCGAGGGAATTCTTTGGGCGTAATCACCGGTTTCCGCGACAGCAGGCAGGCGCGGGTAATCGTGTTCTCCAGCTCGCGCACGTTGCCCGGCCAGTCATAAGAAACGACCAGTTGCTCGGCGTCATCGGAGAGACTCTTAGCCGGTGTGTCATGTTTGTTTGCCACACGACGCAGGAAATAGCCGACCAGCAGGGGAATATCCTCGCGGCGCTCGCGCAGCGGCGGCAACGTTTCCGGCAGGACGTTAAGTCGGTAGTAGAGATC
>JBDRQZ010000208.1:0-3597 GCA_043826025.1 bacterium
CCGCCGCGACCATTGCCCAGCGAGGCAGCAATTTTGCCAACCGCGTGGCTTTCGAAGCTCAGCTCGGCCAGCAACTCGAAAGCGCGGCTGTCAGGTTCCAGTGCAAGTACAAAGGCCCGGTCAGCTTTGATCCGACTTTGCAGAATCTTGAGACTTTCCGCCAGATCACCTGTTTTCAGATCGCCATATTCTTCAGTGTTGACCACTGAATTGAACAGCGCAAACTGGTTCGCCGAACTCAGACCACTGTCGATGAGTCGATCTTCAATATTGAGCCGCAAAACTCGGCATTCTTCAATCAACGCATCATCGCCGGCTTTGAGAGCATCGCTCTCGCAGACCTGCAGGTAACCGACTGCCTCATCGAAGTTCTCTGCTTCAATCTCAAGGCGGCTCAGCTCGAAATAACACTCCGCCCGCAGACTCGTCATCTGCAGACCCTCGGCGAGTCGCGCCGCAGCCAGCAAATAGCGCGCCGCCAGACGCCGCCAGTTCGGAGCGCCAAGCAGCGACCGTCCGGCCGCCAGTTGCGCCATCGCCTGCTCCCGCCGGCAACCACAGGTTTGCAGCGTGCTGATTGCGGCATCAAACAGCCGGGCGGCAGTGCTGTGATCATTATCGCGCGCGGCGAGTGTGGCAAGCACCTTATCGGCAGCCGCGACTTCGATCAGCTCACCGACCTGCTCAGCGACCTGACGCGCCCGCTCGGCATGCTCGCGCGCTTTCGCATAGTTTGCCGCCGCCATTTCCAATTCGGCCAGCCTGCGTTCAGTCTGCGAAACAATCGCGCTCTCGGGCGCGATACGCTCACCGATTTCGAGCGCATAGCCATAATGCTGACGCGCCATCTTGGCATCGCGCAGAGCCGCCTGCAGATCGCCCATGTACTCATGGAAGATCGAGCGCTCGCGGATCAGATCCAGAGCCGTGATAATCGCGTAAGCTTCCTGATAGAGTCCGCGCGCGGCGGCCAGATCGCCCTTGAGATACTTCACATAGCCGAGTGAAAGGAGATTCTTCGCCAGCGACACGCTGAGTTGACGCTCGCGGCTGAAACTCACGCACTCCGCCAGAATCGGCTCGGCCTCCTGCCAGTCGCCCAACAGCGCTTTGATACGTGCGTAGTTGCCGCGCGCTTTCATCAGCGAAACCTCGGAAGCGTCGGGATCCTGCTCCATCAACGCAATCGCCTCCTGCAGGAAGGATTCCGCCTGACGGAAATCGCCGCGCACGAAATAGACCTGTGCCAGTTTGTTGTAAGCCAATACCAGTTCCGACCGGCAGTCACTGCGCCGGAAAGAACTGATGGCGTCGCGGATATACTCCTCACCGCTTTTCAAGTCGCCTAACGCCACGTACAACTTGCCGATCAGCGCCTGAATACGACCGACCAACTCAGTCGCGGCCGAGGCAACGACTAATTCATAAGCGGCTTGTGCCTGCCGAAGGACTTCAGCATGCGGTTGGGAGGAGAAGTTTGCGGTCGCGAGAAGGTAGTAGTACTCAGCCCGCAGTTCGACTTCGTCGGAACTGTCGACCTTGCCGGCCAATTCCTGCAGCTTGGTCGTCGCTTCGCTAAGTTTGTTGTCAGCGATCAGCGACCGAACGCCGTCGAATATTTGATTTAGATCAGACACAGCACTACCGATTTGTTTCCCTCAGATCAGCCCGTAACCGTCTTACTTAATATCCGCCCTGTACGTCCTCCAGTTGAACCTGCTTTCAACCCTGTGTTCCGCGTTATCGTTCCCAACCGCCACATCCTCGCTCGTCGTTACATCCAGGGTGAAGAAATCATTGAGGAACTTGATGATCATGATCTTGGCCTTGAGCACGATCGCCACGCTCTCATCTTCTGGAATTGTAGGTTCGTCATCTCCGCTGTCATGCACACCGGTAGTCGTCGTACTGTCTACCGTACTGTCATCCCAGGGATGATCGGTGGCCTGCACCGGAGAAGTCAGGAGTGTGGTAAGGGAGGCGGCAAAAAGTACTAGCAAAGTGAGCCGTAGCACTTTCATGGCAACTGCCTCCTAAAAAGCTTGAAGCTACCTTAAATACACAACCAAGTGCTCTAGGAATCTTGAGTCCTATCGCATCTGCTAAAAGTGCGGGAGGTTTCCTGGAAGACTAAACTGCGAGTTACGACGGTGAAAGTGGCTTTAGTTCGCCTGGCAGATCATCCGGCGACCCGCGTCAAGCCTTCGACCCTCGCTAACATTTTACCATTTAGGAAGTTTGGTGTCAAGCATTTTCTGCGCCAGCAGTTGGCGTCCTTTTTGCTTCAGCGCCGCAACTTACTGTAAGACATAGAAATCTTGTTCGACGCATAATATGCGACGAACCGGACCGGCTCAGATAACCTGATTTTCGCGCAGTTTCGCGAAGAGTTTATCGGCGATCTCTTCCGGAGTCTCTCCGGTAATCATTTCGCCCTTCTGCCGCGCCGGTGGGTTCGCTGCTTTGGCAACCTGGCTGCCATTGCCGAGCAGGTTCTGATAGTCAGCTAAGTCGAGGTCGGCGGCTCCGTACGCCTGAATCGCCTTCTTCTTGGCCATCATCTTGCCCTTGAGCGAGGGCAGTCGCGGCTCATTGATTTCCTTTACCACCGACATCACTGCCGGAAGTGCCATCGTGACTCGGTCGGCGCCGGCATCGGTCATCCGCTCGACAACGATCTTATCACTCTCTACCGATTCGATCTTCCGCACGAACATCACCGCTGGCTCATGCAAAAAGCCACCAACGGCGCCATGGATCGCGGCATCATCGCTGTCGACAGCCTGCTTGCCGAGCAACACGAGATCATGCTCGCCGATTTTCCTGATCCCGGCAGCCAGAATCGCAGCGGCGCCGATCGCATCGACATTGGCGAAGCTCTCATCGCTCAGATGCACAGCCTCATCCGCACCCAGAGCGAGCGCCTCGCGCAACGCCAGTTCGCTCTCTTTACCACCCAGTGAAAGCGCGGTCACTTTGCCGCCATGCACTTCCTTGAGTCGCAGTGCCTCTTCTATTGCATAGCTATCAAAGGGATTAATGATGCCCGGACCCTGCGGTAGTTTCACCTGCCCCTGCCCCTCATCGACACTCACCAGGGCAATCTCCGGTACCTGCTTTACACAAACGATGATATTCATTGCCAACTCCTGCTTCGCCTAATGACTGCTTTTCAATCTTGTCAATGCCTCGCGCGCTGCCTGTTGCTCGGCAGCCTTCTTCGATTCGCCGGTCCCGGCGCCGACCGACTGACCGGCAAGAACAACCTCGATAGTAAATGTTTTGTGATGATCAGGGCCCTGCTCGGCGACTACTTCGTAGGAGGGAATATCCTCTCCGCGAGCCTGCAGCAACTCAAGCAGCTCGCCCTTGTAGTTGCGCAAGCCCAGCTTGGAACCGGTGCGAGCGAAATCGAAACTGATGAGCCGTTGCACCAGATCGCTCGCCGCCTGCAATCCGCCTTCCTAATAGACCGCGCCAATCAGCTCATCAATGCAGTCGGCGACAATCGACTGTCGACGGCGGCCGCCCGACTTTTCCTCATCGCGCGACATCTGCACATACTCACCCAGCCCGATTTTGCCCCCGGCATGGGCC
>JBDRQZ010000209.1:0-8158 GCA_043826025.1 bacterium
CATGGACCTGCTGAGAGCAGTCAAATCAACTGATCGAATGCTGACAGTTTCCCCGTATCTCAGGGAGAGGTAACTTCAGACTAAAACGCGTTGAGCCGGAATAGACATTGGTTTATGTCCAATGATCGGATATGATTCATAGTTGCTGTCGGTCTGAGTTCGACCTTTATTAGGAGCCCTGTCGCAATCAACAACTCTCCGCCAGAATTCAACCTCGAATTGACCATGCAAGTCACGTGCAAGGAGTCAATGGTCTTGAAGCATCTGACTTCGTCGGAACCCGGTTCTTTTCGGGACAAGCGACCTCGGAGCAGAGATTGAATATTTACCACGCCCCGGCGATGTCTGTGGCTTCTGTTTGGTGGAAAAGCTTTTCGACAATCGGGCGTGCGCAGCGATCAGGGAGCCAAATGGCGAGAGGCTGGACGGGTTCGCTGAGATCATCAAGCAAAGTGGAGTGGGTAGTATGGTGTTGTTAAATAAAAGCGGCGTAACCGACTCGATTATCAAGAGGATTGCCTTCATCGGCAATTACCTACCGCGCCGGTGTGGTATCGCAACCTTCACCACCGATTTGTGTGAAGCAATCGCTGCTGAAAATGAGAGGACAAAATGTATCGCCATACCGGTCAATGACACCGATGCTGGTTACGAGTATCCCAGTCGCGTGCGCTTTGAACTCATGGAAAAGGATATCGAGTCATATCGCCGAGCAGCAGACTTTCTGAATATCAATAATGTCGGTCTTGTCTGTTTGCAGCATGAATACGGCATTTTCGGCGGCCGGGCCGGCAGCCATATCCTCGCTCTCCTGCGCGAGTTGCGCATGCCAATTGTCACGACCTTACACACCATACTGGTCGAGCCGGATGCAGATCAACGACGAGTGTTGGAGGAAATTGCGGATCTCTCGGATCGGCTCGTTGTTATGAGTCAGCGCGGCAAAGATTTTCTGACAGAAATCTACCATGTGTCCCCTGACATTGTCGATTTCATCCCGCATGGCATCCCGGACGTGCCCTTCGTTGACCCGAGCTTCCACAAAGACCTGTTTGGAGTCGAAGGGAAAATGGTCTTGCTCAGTTTTGGGCTACTTTCGGCAAGCAAGGGGATTGAGAATGTCATCGAGGCCCTGCCAGCGATTGTGGCTGATCATCCTAACGTGGTCTATATGATCCTGGGCGAAACCCATCCTCACGTTAAGGAGATGGACGGAGAGGCATACCGGCTATCGCTGCAATGGCTGGCGCGCGAGAGAGGCGTGGAGGCCAATGTCATTTTCTACAACCGATTTGTCAGTCTGGAAGAACTGCTTGAATTCATCGGCGCGGCGGATATCTACATTACTCCCTATCTCAATCAGGCGCAGATTACCTCAGGCACACTCGCCTACACGCTGGGTGCCGGCAAAGCGGTCATTTCGACACCCTACTGGTACGCTGAGGAAATGCTGGCTGAGGGGCGAGGAGTTTTGGTGCCGTTTCGGGATCCGGCAGCACTTGCCAAGAGAGTCATTGAACTGCTGAATGACGAAGCCGGACGTCATGCGATGCGCAAACGGGCCTATCTGTTCGGGCGGGAGATGATCTGGCCACAGGTGGCGCGCCGGTATCGCAAGACCTTCGAACGCGCTCGGGCCGAACGTCGTCACTTCAGCTACCCGGGCTTCACGGTCAAGGCTCTCGACCAACATCCAGGTGAACTCCCGCCGCTGAAGCTCGATCACTTGCGCAACATGACGGACGAAACCGGCATTCTGCAGCATGCCGTTTTTACGATCCCTAATTATTATGAGGGATACACCACGGATGACAATGCCCGTGCTCTGATAGTGAGCGCTCTGCTGGAGCACGCGGGCAGTCAGGAGGCCTTCGAATTGGCCTCACGTTATCTCGCTTTCATCTGGTATGCATATAATGCTGAGACTGGACGCTTCCGCAACTTCATGACTTACCAGCGCACCTGGTTGGAGACGAAGGGTTCAGACGACAGCCATGGTCGCGCTTTGTGGGCTCTCGGTACCGTGCTCGGTCGCTCTCAAACACCGGCGCTCCAAAGTATGGCCGGTTGGTTGTTCGAACAGGCCCTGCCCGCTATTCTCAGCACGACTAGTCCGCGGGCCTGGGCTTTTGCGCTCATCGGCATCCATGAGTACGTTCGACGCTTTGCCGGTGATCGTCGCGCCAGTCAGGTCCAGGAGGAATTGTCCCAGCGACTTCTGTCCTTGTATCATCGTTGTCGCTCCGACGACTGGTGCTGGTACGAGGAGGGGCTTACCTACTGCAATGCCGTGCTGCCGCACGCATCGCTGATCTGTGGACAATCGGTTCAGAGTGAGGAGATGATTAAAGCTGGATTGGAATCGCTTACGTGGCTGACCAACGTACAACGAGATAGTGAAGATGGGCATTTCGTCCCCATCGGCTCCAATGGCTTTTTTCGGAAAGGTGGCGAACGCGCCCGCTTCGATCAACAGCCGGTGGAGGGTCAGGCAATGGTCTCTGCTTGTCTTGAAGCTTATCGAATCACGCAGGACGACAAATGGCGCAAGGAGGCCCAACGTGCGTTTGAATGGTTCCTCGGGCGCTACGACCTGAATCTGTCGATCTACGATCCAACTACGGGTGGATGTCGCGATGGTTTGCATCCTGACCGCCCTAACGAGAATCTCGGCGCGGAGTCTACCCTCGCCTTCCTCCAGTCCTTGCTGGAACTGCGCCTGGAAGAGAACACCTTCTTACCTGTGGAGAAGCGATCCCGATGAGCAATAATTATCCTGAGCTGCTTCGGCGTCATAAACTCAATCCGATCCTAACGGCTGCTGACTGGCCCTATCCTGTCAATAGCGTTTTCAATCCCGGTGCTACACTACTGGCCGACGGTACAACACTGCTCTTGTGTCGCGTCGAGGATCGGAGCGGACTCTCTCATCTTTGTGCAGCCCGTTCAGCCAATGGCGTGGACGGCTGGCGGATTGATCCGGAGCCGACTTTGGTACCCGATCCTGAACATTTTCCTGAGGAGATCTGGGGCCTTGAAGATCCGCGCATTACCTACGTCCCGGAACTGAAACAGTACGTCGTAGTCTATACCGCCTTCACTCGCGACGGTCCGGGCGTGGCACTGGCGACTACCGAAGATTTCCACGAATTCAAACGTCATGGGCTTATCATGTCCCCGGAAGATAAAGATGCGACTCTGCTGCCGCACCGCATCGATGGTCGGTGGGCGCTAATTCACCGACCGGTCAGTTCATCCAGAGCACACATCTGGATATCATACTCGTCCGATTTGACATACTGGGGAAGTCACAATTTGATGCTGGAGGCTCGGTATGGAGGATGGTGGGATGCAACCAAGATAGGTCTCTCGCCCCCCCCGATAGAGACTCCGAAAGGCTGGCTGATGATGTACCATGGCGTGCGGCAGACCGCCGCAGGTGCTATATATCGGCTCGGGCTGGCACTGTTCGACCTGAAGACCCCGGAGCTGTGCCTTAAACGCTGTAATCAGTGGATCTTCGGTCCCGAAGAGCCCTACGAACTGCACGGTGACGTCGGCAATGTAGTCTTTCCCTGTGGCTACACTATTCTCCCCGATGGCGACTCCATCAATTTCTATTACGGAGCAGCCGACACAAGCATAGCCTTGGCTACCGGCAGTATTTCCGCGCTGTTGGATTGGCTCGAGAGAGATGGCTAAGATCCTGGGAGTTGGTCTCAGATTGTAGCCCACCTGAGACTTGCGCGGAGCGCAAACCGCCAGGTGAGCTCTTCATGTTGGAGCGAATCCTCTGCGTGGCGCGTCACGCAGGAGCGGTCTGTCACTTTCTGGCCGAAACGATTAGTTTCTATAGTGACAATACTCCTGGCTGAATTTCGTATAGATTTTTGAACCACGTGAGCTCTTGTTTACGATCGACAATCTGGATGGAATTAGTCCTCAAGGAGTCAAGATGATCAAGGCCTATGCAGCATCGGAGCCTGGCGGCAACTTGGAGCCGTTCGAGTATGATCCGGGCGCACTCGGAAAGCGCGATGTCGAAATCGATGTCGAGCATTGCGGCATCTGTTACAGTGATGTCAGTATGCTCGACAATGAGTGGGGATTTGCCCAATTCCCGCTGGTGCCGGGTCATGAGGTCAGCGGCACTATCTCGCAGATCGGTGAGGATGTAACCCACCTGCAGGTTGGCCAGCGAGTCGGGCTTGGCTGGCATTCCGGCTACTGTATGACCTGTCCAAGCTGTCTGGCGGGAGACCACAATCTGTGCGCGCAGCAGGCGGGCACGATTGTCGGTCGCCATGGTGGCTTTGCCGACAAAGTCCGCGCTCAGGCCGCCAGCGTGGTGCCATTACCGGAGGGACTTAGCTCCCAAATCGCCGGGCCGCTGTTTTGCGGCGGTATCACCGTATTCAATCCCTTGTTGCAATTCGATGTCAAACCCACCGACAGAGTGGGAGTTGTCGGGATCGGCGGGCTGGGGCACATGGCGCTGATGTTTCTCAATGCCTGGGGCTGCGAGGTTACCGCATTCACTTCCAGCGAAGCCAAACAGAGCGAGGCCCTCAAACTGGGTGCGCACCACGCCATCAATTCGCGCAACCCCGAAGAACTTGAGGCTGCTGCCGGGCAGTTCGACTTCATTCTCTCGACCGTGAATGTCAAACTTGACTGGAATGCCTATCTCAATGCGCTTCGCCCCAAAGGCCGCCTGCACTTCGTCGGTGCTACACTAGAGCCGCTGGATGTCGGAGTCTTCCCGCTGTTAATTGGGCAGCGTTCGATTTCCGCCTCGCCGGTCGGCAGTCCGGGGGCAATTGCCACGATGTTGGAGTTCACGGTTAGGCACAAGATCGCGCCGATCATCGAGACCTTCCCGATGGATAAAGTGAACGATGCGATCGAGAGGCTGCGCAGTGGGAAAGCTCGCTATCGCATTGTCCTGAGCCGGTAGAGGCTTAGCTTAATAGAACGTGCGCGACGGGTGGCCGCGACCTTGGGGCTTGTTGAAAAAGCCCCGCTTGGGTTGCGGCAGGTCCTGCGCGTCGCTCAAGCAACGCGTGTGACCTGCCGCGAGACGCCTCAATACTGGGAGTTCTCGGAGCGTCGGTTCACACGCCCGCCTTCGGCGTGCGCAGGAACCGACGCAACCAGGGTTTTTCAACACTCCCCTTGGTCGCGGTGTTCAAATGCACATCATTTGCGACCAATCGCTAAATTCGCGGCCAAGGCCGCGGGCACACTAGTTGTCACTTGCAGCCACGAGCACCCTGCGCCAATTCTGATTATCAAGACTTCGCGAAACTACGAAATCAGTTCGTGAGTGACGAATCATGATCGGGAAATGCGCGACAACCACGAATCTGAACGTGCCAGGAATATTCATTGCAGAGTTCTTCTTTCATATGTTACCTTAGATTGACAGCTGGATCGGCTCGTTCGAATTGGAGGAGCAACTATAGATGAGCAGTGATATGGAGATTCTAGCAGACGGCCTTCGTAAGGCAGCTATGGCCGAGTTGGAGGGCCACAATTTCTATCTGATGGCAGCTGCGACGACTAAGGACCAGAAAGGCAAGGAAGTTCTCATGCTCCTGGCTCGTGAAGAGATGGATCACTTCAAGTTCCTCAAAACTCATTACGAGTCGGTTCAGGAAACCGGAAAGCTGAGCGAGACTGCAAAGCTGGGCGCTCGGGGCGATTTCGATGAAGCCTGGCCGATTTTCTCCACCGAGCTGAAAGGCCGCGCCGGTGAAGCTCACTATGAAATGACAGCACTATCGATCGGAATTCAGTTAGAGCAAGACGCGATGAAGTTTTACAAGGAGCTTTCGCAGAAAGTAGCGGATCCGAAAGCACAGAGCTTCTTTGAAGAACTGGCCGAGTGGGAAAAGGGACATTATCACGCGCTCTTGAATCAGCAGGAAGCCCTCAAGCATGATTACTGGGAGGGAGCAGGTTTCGAGCCGTTTTAGGGGGGAGATTCCGTAATAAACCGGCGGGTGGCCGTGGATTAACGTTCCTTAAACTCCTCGGCCCAGTTCTGCACCACTACAATCTGACCAGGATCCGACCCTGAGACCCGAGAACATAGCAGGAAGTGTTGCCCGTCGGCGGTCACGTCATAAGGAAAGGCGACAGTTTGGGGCCTGATCAGGCGGGCCTCAAACAACTCCACCGGATTTCCGACTTCGAAATGTTCGCCCGTGCTCACTTGCACAGCCATAATCTGGCCGTCGAAGGTTAGATAGTACAACTCGGTGCCGTCGCCATTCCATTTGGGGTTGCCTGCATGTTCTGTCGAGATTTGCCACTTCCCGCCCGTGCCATCCAATCGTCTGACATAGACCTCGCGCCGCCCCGACTCCGTGCAGGTGTATGCCACATATCTGCCGTTCGGGGATACCGCAGGGTCAACCTCAAAGAAGGAGCTGTGAATCAGCGGCTCGAGTTGGCTTTCCCCGGCAAGATTCAGGTAGCCGACACTGAAGTCGTTTGTGGCATAGTTGACCAGCAGCTTAGACCCATCGGCGGTGATGGAAGAGGGGCCGACATGGATAGTGTCGCCGGCGTAGACTACCTCTGCGTCACCCAGACCACTGGCGTTCTTGCGATAGACGCCGAAATGATCAGCGCTGCGATCGGAGGCGAAGTAGATGGTCTTGCCGTCCGGCGACCAAACCGGGGCGCCGTCAGTGCGCGGATTGAAGGTCAACCGAGTGGGGACTTGTCGTTTGATGTCATAGATCCAGATATCGGGGGTGTCGGCTCCGGCATCAACTCTTACATAGGCGATTTTCGTCTCGTCGGGCGAAATCACGACATCGCCATAGATGCCCGGCTGGCCGAAGGTGTCGAGTTTATTTCCGGTGCGATCCACCCAGTCCAGCTCCGCCTGCGAGGACTGATTGTTGGTCTGGTACAACAGCGTGCCACTGTTCGACACACTGAAAGCATAAGTGTTTTGGGCTGCGCCGATTTTCACCGCGATCGGCTTCGGTTCGCCGGTTACTTCGAGCTTCTCAGCATCAAAGGGCAGGCCCATCAAATTGTCATCGGCGACAAAGAGGATGTAGCCATCATTACTATAATCCACTCTGTCGATGTTCTGCTTAAGCTCATAAAGAGTCTTCGAGGTGGTGGCATCAACCGAGCCGAGCTTGATCCGGCTAGTCTGCCGCAGATTGTATTCCTTGTTTCGCACGCTACACGTGAAGAGGAAGTGCTTGCCGTCTGGCAGGAACCAGGGCCAGGCGTAGCCATATTCACCGGTAGTGGTGTCGATTAGAGCGGCAGGACGAGGCAGGCCGCCACCAGCCGCGACAATCTTGAGCGTGTCCCCCAGGTTACCATCAAAAATAATCAGATCGGAGGTGCCCCAGCAGCCGTCGGCGCCATCCGGTCCCTGACAGACAAGCTGTGCCTGGCCGCCGGAAATCGGAATCCGCTTTAACTGATGGCCCACAAAGAAAGCAACATTCTTTCCATCCGGCGACCAAAAGAAGCGCTTGGCGTTCTCGGTATTCAGCAGCGGGTAGGCTCCCAGCGAGTTGACCGGTCGAACCCAGATGCGATTCGTACCCGAAGAGTCGTCGGCATGAAACGCCACTGTTCTGCCATCGGGCGAAATGCGTGGCCAAAAGATATTTGTGAGGCCCTGATTGATATTCACAGTGAAGCGGGCCACCGGCAACTCCGGCGCCGGTTTCATCCTCTCGGAGAAGTAGAGATAAGCGAAGGCGGCAGTTGTCAGAATCGTCAGCAGGCCGATTGCGCGCGCGAGGTCAAACTTGAATTTCCGCCGCGCGGCAATACGTGCCGGCAGGCCGACCTGCGAGCCGGCCTGCGAAATCCAGCGCAGTTCATCCAGCAGGTCGGAGACAGTCTGCCAGCGTTTGTCGGGGTCTTTCGCCAGACACTTACGGACCAACCGCTCGAAAAGCGGCGGCGTATCCGGCGTGATGGCCGAAATCGAGACCGGGTCCCGCTCCATGACCGCGGCTATCAGCGTTGCATTCGAGCTCCCTTCAAAGGCCTTCTTGCCGGTCGCCATCTCATAGACCACCGCGCCAAAGGCGAAAATGTCGGCGCGGACATCGACTTCTTTGCCTTCAAGCTGCTCCGGCGCCATGTATTGCATCGTACCGAGTATCGT
>JBDRQZ010000210.1:0-10348 GCA_043826025.1 bacterium
GAACCTTTGATAGTGGCAGCGGATTGTCGCTGCTTCTCTGAATACCGTGAGTACCGTACACCACTAGCGAATCAGGACCAAGTATTTTGAGGCGGAATCCCGGCTCGTCCACAAGAGTGCTTTGCCCGGAGCCCAAACTGCGGGGCCGAACGTCGAGCGTTGACTGCTCCTTATAGAATCTCAGGCCGGAGAAGAAGACATCTAGAACCTGGGGATCCAATTCTTCGGCATTCACAATAAGATCATAGTTGACCGATCCACTTATTAGTTCTGCGTTCTGCATCGCGATTTCGTTCCTCGACGCACTGCCAGAGTTAATCAGCAATAGGGTAGGTTTCGAGTCAGGTTTGTAAGCCTGTCCGAGCCACGCCACAAGGGAATCGGTCGACGTGCCCTCGCTCATCCACTCTCGCATCACAGCGGAGCTCACCTCATTGGTCGTCCAGCTGTCAAGGACTCGTCCCGACACTGAGACTCGTAAGTTACGCTCAACATGTTGTACCACATCAGACCGATCCATAATGGTCGACAAGAGAATAGCAAGACCAAGTGCGGGCATCATAGCGGTCGCAATCTGTATCCACACTGAGCATCTCGGAAGCAGCCGCATCATCACAGTCACAGAAAATTGTAGCATTCCGAGAAGCAGACCTAACCATAGCAACATGCCTAATGCACTCACAAACCATGAGGAAACGGTGAAAAGCGAATCCAGCAGCAGTCGCGCCGCACCGTATGCAGCCAAAACTATCAGGGGAACGGCAAAGTTGCTGAGATTCAGTGGCCTTTTGGTCTGCAGTTGAGATTTAGCGTGACTCAGATTCACCTCCATCGAAAGCCCATTCAACCGCTCCGCTGGCCGAAGCCAGGTCCACAGAGAGAGTCCTTCGCTCATCTAAATGAATAAACAGAAATCCAATCACAAGCCAAATCCAAAATACTGCGTGAATGCCGATCTTCCGGGCAATACAGCTGCGATTACCTATGGTCAGACCGGCATTCTGTATTTCGTGAAGCGAGTAGAAGCGACGATTCAAGTTGAGCTTTTGAATCATGTAGTAGGCAATGATTCCCAGGACCACAGCGGTCAAAGCAAGGTGAAGCGGCATCCACGAGAACTTGCCAATACCAAAGCAGATGTTACCCCAAGCCCTCCAAGTCGCCACGAGTGAAAATGAGAATGTGCCAGCAGCTACCGGGTCTGGCCAGCACCTGGCTCGCTTTATAATATCCTTGGGTAGAATTCTTTGCTCCGCCGCACACCAATCTGATTCTTCAAAGTCCAGTTGTGACTGGTTTTCCATCTGGGCCTGGAGCATGGATAGCTTCTTCCAGTATCCTCTCAAGATGAGAGCGACAGAATGATTCACAATCCATAGGATTGCGGGCATTAGAAGCAGCACCGAGAAGTAGATTACAACCGCCCACATTGCTGACTTCGCCTCCGACTTCTTAGACCTGAGAATCACATTCACATGCGGGGCCAATTTAGGCTTGCTCAATTCAATAGTCAAGAGCTTTGGCAGAGGAACTGCGACGGAGATCATCGGTTGCACCATTCGCTTATGAGCAGCAAGCAGGGCAGCGTTCGCCGAAAAATACTCATGCGGTCACTTATGTATGTTACACACTGCATTTGTTTAAGTGTCGGCATCAGGGCTTCTACCCTTCATCCGGGGCGCGGCGGCGCACCTTACGTTGTACACTACGTGCGATCAGCTATTTTGTTGTGTAACAATGGTATAACGTGTCAGGCACGTGTCAATCGTCGCAATGTGCCGCGATACCTGCTCACTAATCATACGGAAGCTGAGGTGGCCAACCAACCGGCAGCGTCACAGCCACTGTGGTCCCCTGCCCCGGCTGGCTGGAGATCGTGATGTCGCCTTTGTGCTTCTGGATGACATTGTAGGCCACCGACAGACCTGAGCCCATTTTGACTCGGGCAGGGCCGGCGGTGAATCGACAATCGAAGATATTCCTTAGCTGGCCGGCTGGAATCCCCCGCCCGGTGTCACTGACAATTATCCGCGCTGACTTGTTTTCGAGCGAACTGCTAAGCCTGATCTTGCCGCCATCCTCAATTGAATCCGCCGCGTTACGCAGCAGGCTGAGCCAGACCTGATTGAACTGCGCCGGATAGCAGCCGATCTCCGGCAACTCGGTAGCCTGCTGCCGCAGCACCTCAGATTGCTCTTCGGTTTCGGCGCGCGGCACGAAGTGCGGCGGTCATCGGTGAATCTGCCGGAGGGGGGAATCGAACCCCCACGGAGTTTTAGCTCCGCCGGATTTTGAGTCCGGTGCGTCTACCAATTTCACCACTCCGGCATCTGGGAGGAATTATAGCTTTTCTTGGCCATTGTCAAGTCCCAAGACGCCGGTCGGAAATGTGGGCGGCCGGCCGCCTGGCCTGCCCCAGGGTTGATCTGGAGTTCGCCCGCCATCATCCACGCCGGCAGATGGAGAGGTCTGCTCCGCGCCGATCTGCAAGTCGGAGAGGCCGTCAAGCTCCAAGAGAGCTTGACCTACAGACTACTGTCGCCCCGGCGGATGCCGGGGTCCAGCATTCCGGGTCTGGCGGCACAGGCAGGTCTCTCCAAGCCAACCCGAAGATTCGGCGAGGTCGTCAAGCTCCAAGAGAGCTTGACCTACATGCGGTCTTATGTTATCGTCGTAGGTCCGGAAGCGGTACCCCACCCAGAGCGAAGCGTTGGGTGGGAAGTAGAATCGACGGTAGGCGCGTAGGGCAGGAGTCCCCGACTCCTGACGGAGAGAACGGCAGATCCCGTGTCTGGCACGGGACAAGCGTGGGCACCTGCCGCGCACGATGACGATGATCAAGAGTCCGAACCGCGGGGGTTCGGACCTACGGAGAATAGAAGACTCTCGGTACCCCACCCAGAGCGAAGCGTCGGGTGGGAAGTAGAATCGACGGTAGCAGGGTATGACACAAAAGAAGCGTACAGATTACATTAGCTGGGATGACTACTTCATGGCGGTGGCGGTGCTCTCGGCCCAGCGCAGCAAAGATCCAAACACCCAGGTCGGTGCCTGCATCGTCAATCCGCAAAAACGAATTGTCGGTATCGGTTACAATGGCTTCCCCAGCGGCTGTTCCGATGATGAGCTTCCCTGGGATCGTGAGGGGGAGTTCCTCGACACCAAGTATCCCTATGTCTGCCACGCGGAGATGAATGCCATCCTCAACAGCACAACGGCCGATCTGCGCGGGGCCCAGCTCTATGTCTGTCTCTTCCCCTGCAATGAATGCGCTAAGCTGATCATCCAGGTGGGTATTACCAAAGTCATCTACCTGTCGGACAAGTATGCCGAGGTTGACGCGTTCAAAGCCGCCAGACGGATGTTCCAGATGGCCGGGGTGGAATGCGAGAAACTGACGCCCAGGTCGGAGAGCCTGCTGCTCGATTTCAGTAAGTATCAATAGGGCAGCTCTCCCCGAGAGCTGCCGGCAAAAAATCGGAGACTTCCGCCCTACTCGGGGTCTCTCAGTTCCACCAGCGTTGCGCCCCAGGAACTCCCCGGGCTGGGATCGACCCGAAACGAGGCTACCCGCTCATCCTTTTCCAGAAGTGAGCGCACGATTCGCCGCAGTGTGCCGGTGCCTTTGCCGTGGATTATTCGTATTTGTGTGATGCCTCGCTCCAGACAGGCTGAGATGTATTCCGGCACCAGTTCCTTGACATCTTTAGGCGAAAACTGATGCAAATCGAGGATACCGTCGATAGGATACTCTATGGGGTCCGGCTCAGTCATTAACAGCAGTTTAGAGACCGCCGCGTCATCCGTCAATCTTGATTTAGCCACTTAACCGAAACCGAGAAAGTCCTTGTTCAAACCTCTGGGCGACGTATATTTAGGGCTGGAGCAATCAGGCCCTGCGTGACCAGTCAGCACCGGGAACCTTGGCGGTCCTCAGCCGGTTCTGCAGAACAGGGTCAGAGCAGATTCATGGTAAAGATCAGAGGAAGGTCCGACTAATGACATCTTTGTACAGGATTATCTTAGCGGGGGCTTTGGTATTCTTGCTGGGGCTGGCGTCCTCCGCCCAAGCTGAGCAGCAAGCACTCTTTGAGAGCGGCAAAGGTAATGTCAGCGTGCCGGCGAGTATCACCTCACCCAGCTACATCAACTCCGTGCCGCATCCGGTCTCGGCCAGCAAGCCTCACCGCAAGTATCACAAGGACCCCTTCGTCCCCGATCCGGCCGAACTGGCTAAGCTGCAAGTCGAGAAGTATGACGCCACTAATCCGCACCACATTCTCGACCGCGCTGCGACACTGGACAAAGCGACGAATCTCTTTGAACCTTGTCAGAGCTTCAGCGGCATCAGCAGCACCGGCTGGAATCCGCCCGACCCGAATGTCGCCGTTGGACCTGATCATATCGTGGCAGTGGTAAACAGCTCGATTGCGATCTATGACAAAGCGACGGGTGCTCAGCTACTGCAATCGACCGCCGAATTCTGGTTCCAAAATACCACCCCACCGCCACCATCATATTTCATTTTCGACCCCAAGGTGGTGTATGACCCGAAGGCGGAGCACTTCATCATCTTCTTCCTCTGCACCAATGATATCGACAAATCATCTTTCCTGGTCTCTGCCTCGGAGAGTTCCGACGCGATGGGCAACTGGTTCAGCTACAATCTGAATGCCACGCTCAATGGCGACACTCCCACCAGCACCTGGCCCGACTATCCCGGGCTGGGCTTCGACTACGATGAGGCGGTCTACCTGACCGCAAATATCTGGCAATTCGACGGCGGCTACCTCTATCCGAAAGTCCGGATCCTCGACAAAGACTCCCTCTACAGTGGCGGCGAGATTATCTGGAATGACATCTGGAATCTGCGTTATAACAACTTCAGTACGGCGTTCACGGTCAAGCCGGCCGAGACCTACTCCGATGCCGATGGTGAATTCCTGCTCTCCAATATCTGGTATGGCGCCACCTACACTACCTATTGGAAAATCACCGATCCGCTGGGCACCCCGGTCGCGACCCTGAGGCCGCAGGTCAATGTGGCGACTTACAGCTCGCCACCTGATGCGACGCAGTTGGGCGGACTCCCGAATTTGAGCCTGGTAGGGCCGATGACCCAGGAGGTGGTCTATCGTAACGGCATGGTCTACACTTCCTTCTCGCAGAGTTTCAACTGGGGTTCGCAAACAGTCGCTGCAGTTCGGATGCTGGGAATTGACACAGTGTCTTCGCAGGCAGCTTTCGATGCTGTCTATGGAGCCGATGGTGTCCACTATTATTTCCCGGCTATCTATGTCGATCCATCAGACCGCATCCATGCGGTGTTCAGCCGCTCATCGACTGAAGAATATATCAGCGTTCATTATGTTGAAGATTTCCTGAACGATCCGGCCAGCAAGTTACTGAAAGCCGGTGAGAGCCATCGCGGTGGCGGTTCGCCGACCCGCTGGGGCGATTAGGGTGGAATCTCACCGGACCCCGTGGACCAGAATCAGGTCTGGGTCCTGCATGAGTATCCGGCAAGTTCAGGCGACTGGCGCACCTGGATCGGTCGCTTTCCCTCCAAGATCGGTCAGCCGATTTTGGCCGCGCCCGCCGACGCGCAACAAGTCGAGTCTCCGGTCCTGCTAAGTTGGGATACCACTGCGGCCGCTGCCAGCTACCTGCTGCAAATCTCGGTGGATGACGCTTTTACGACGCCGGTGCTGGAGACTCAGGTCGTTGGCAACAGCTACGAGTTGTCCGGTCTGCCCGATCTGACCAAGTACTACTGGCGAGTGCAGGGAGTGTCGGCGTGCGAGGATGTTACCTGGTCGGAATCCAGGGCGATTACTTAGTTCGATATTCTCGCCGGTGATGCCGACGGTAAAGGGCTTGTTAATATCACCGACGCGGTATTCCTGATCAGCTATATCTTTTCGCAAGGTCCGGAGCCATCACCTACGAATCTCGGCGATGCTGATTGCAGCGGTAATGTAAATATCACTGATGCTGTCTACCTGATCGCCTACATTTTCAGCAGCGGCCCCGCCCCCTGCAAGCTGTGCTAGGACTACGGCCCCACTATCTCAGGTGCGGGCCTCGTAATGATTCGCGGAGATCGGCAACTGCAGAGTCCTGGTGCGAGATATCGTACAAATCGAGAATCAGATCGAACGCCTGCGTGAAGTATGCTTCTTCCTTGCGGAAATCGCCGTAGACTCTCCCGTGCAGTAACGGCGGCAATGAACCCTGCTTTTCACCATCGAGCAGTAGAGGCAGTACGCTTTCCTTCTGCTTTTCCGTACCGAGAAGACGGTTGGCGATCAGATCAACCTCTGCCGCCACGACGTAGCCGGTCTTAGTATCCTTGTTCTCATATTTGTGGCGGTAAAGAGGCGTACCAACCATGATGACTCGGCCACACTTCTCGATTCGCTCAATAAACCGCGCCACGCTCACACCGACTTTCTCGTTGTGCCACCGGTCGAGAATCACGCTGATTCCCGCTTTCTGCAAATCTGTGGCGAGTCGCTTCTCGACCCAGCGTTCATGCTCTGTCACGCCCCAGGCGTAGCTGATGAAGCATTCCGCCGGCTTGATCTTCTGTTCCTCCACGTAGGCTTGCACGCGGAAGATGGCCTGCTCGAAACGGGTCCGCTGCTCGGCGCTGCGGCGTTGTGCCGCAACTTCGGCCTTGATTTCACGCGTCAGCTGGATCGGTTCCGCCATCTTTGGCAACGTCAGCTTCTCGCCGCATTTCGAGCAGAAAGCGCACTCCTCGCCCAGCCGCATCGCATCACGGACGACAGCGCGATTCAACTGGTGGCCCTTGCCACATCGCACCGGTTCGTAGCGCATCACCGTCAGGTTCCGACGGGCCAGGAAGCTCTCGAACAGTCCCTGGAACAGGGTGCGCACCGGCGATCCGACCTTGGGTTCGAAGCAGAGCACAAAGTCCAGTTCACCATCGCGTTCAGCCTCCTGGCGGAAGCCGCACGCCAGATCGTCGCCTACTTCATAGCGCGCGTTGTTCTGCCACTGACTGGTCCGGGTAAAGGTGTCGGTGTAGCCCAGCAGGACCACCAGCGAGGCCAATACGTTTTCGGTCGGACCGCTCGCCGTGTAGGCCACGCCCTCCTCGGTCGCCCGATCCTCCTCCGGTGGTTTTTTCAGATTGATTAGCTCTGGGAAGACCAGATATGGCTCCAGGCGCAGCGGGTTGGTCTCGCGGAAACAGACATTGTGCTCCAGGAACAGCAAGGCCGCCGAGTCCAGTAACACGTCACGTTCGGCTTCGCGCAAGTCCGCCAGCTCTGGAAACTTGTAGCCACCACTTAGCAGGCGTCTCTCCTCCAGCGCGCCCAGGCCCTTCGGATTCCGCCGCGCCTCCAGCACGAACGACGACGCCAGGTTATTCAGCCGTTCCGGTTCGAATAGGATTCGCTGCTCGCCGGTCGAGGTCCGCAGCCGTTTGACATAGCCATAGTTCTCCAGATGGCCCACGGCGGTCATCATCTCGGCGTCGCTGAATTGCCAGTCGGGGTCGGTCGCTTCCAAGCGGCCGCGGAGTTCACCGGGTGTGACGATGGTCTGACCGTCCGCCTCCGGCTCATCCTCTTTCAGGCCGAGCACGTAGTCTTTGATTCGTTTGAAGGTCGTGGTCGTCACCGTGGCTGGTTTGTCTTCCCAGGGGATCATCGACTTCATCCGCTCGATCAGTTCGCCAACACCCTCGCCGGTGAAGGCGCTGGTCGTGACCGGCCCGACAATGCCGTTCTTTTGGCAGAACGCCTCCAGTTCCTCCGGCGTCAGCGAGCAGGTTCCTCGATCGGTCTGAGCGGCTACGAGGAGTATGGGGCAGCGTCTTTGGCCCGTTTGTAGTTGCTTGAGCCAGAAGCCCACGCCGTGAAGCGGGTCGCGCAGGTCGGCGGCATCGAAGAGTACCAGCGCCAAGTCGGCGTCATCCACGAACAGCGCGTGGACCAACCGGTAGTCGGGCTGGCCCGCAAAGTCCCAGAGAATTGCCTCGCACTCGGTACCGTCTTGCCGCCGCTTGCCCAGTTCGGGAAACACCCAGAACTGCTGGCCATGTGTTGATTTCTGTTCCTTGAATTCGCCTTCGATCATGCGATGGCCCAACGCCGACTTACCCACGCTGTGATCGCCAACCAGCACGATTTTGCCCGTGGTGTGGTGGACCGCGCGCGCGACGGCCTCCACGCCGGGGCGCTTGCCCAGCAGCAGGTCGAAGTCCAGCTCCCAGAGGTGTATCAGCCGGCATCGCTTGCTTTCCGGCGCGTCCGGTTCCGAGCCGGCGGTAGCCAGCAGAGGCTGCGTGGGATGAAAGGCGAACGCGGGAATCCACCAATCGCTACGGGTTGACTCGGGGATGACCGCGACCGTCTCCCAGGTCCCGCAATTCCACAGGCGGATCGTACCGTCATTACTCTTCGAAGCCAGCAGTTGCCCGTCTGGCGTGAAGGCGACGCAATCGATCCGCCCGGTGTGCCCTTCAAGTGTGCGGAGCAGTCTACCGGTTAGCGGCTCCCAGAGTTTGACAGTTTGGTCCCGACTTCCACTGGCCAGCGTCTCACCCTGAGGATCAAACGCCACACCAGTGATATAGCTGTCGTGTCCCGCGACCGCGCGGAGCAGTTCACCGCTGTCCACCTTCCAAAGGTTTACAATGCCCTGCGAGCCTCCTGAGGCCAACGTCTTGCCCTGCGGGTCGAACGCCACACTGTACGCCGTGCCTTGGCTTCCTATGAGCGCGCGAAGCAGTCGCCATCTCTCCATATCCCAGATCATCACTGTTTCGTCACTGCTACCGCTGGCCAGTGTCTCGCCCAGAGGGTCATAGACTAAACTCAGAACTCTATGCCGATGACCATCAAATGTGCAGAGTAATTTCCCGCTGCTTGGCTCCCAGAGCTTAACGGTCGCGTCAGCGCTGCCAGTGGCTAACATTTCACCCTTCGGGTCAAACGCAACGCTCCAGACAGGTCCGCGATGCCCTGCGAGCGTGCGGAGCGGCTTGCCGCTTTGCACTTCCCAGAGCGTCACCGTATTGTCAGCGCTTCCGCTGGCCAGCATCCCGCCCTGTGGATCGAACGCCACGCTGAGGACGGTGCTTTGGCGCCCTTCGAGCGCGCGGAGCAGCTTCACGCCCGGCGGCAGTTCCGGCTCGACCTTGCTCTTGGGTGTCTTTGCCTTAGTCTTTTTCTTCGCTGACATGTGCTCAATCCCCTGTCAGCGCGCAAGTGCGCGCTTCAATTCGGCATTAGTCTCGGCTGCCGACGCGTCCCTCTGTCGTCTGTCAACTTGCACAATAATCGTAGAAAGTTAAAACATGGACTGTCTAGTGGCAATAGCTTTCTCCGCCAAAGTCACCTGGACAGGCTCATATCTCGCTTGATCTCCCCGCCTCCGGGGAGTAGATTATCCTGCAAATGACTAACTTACTCTCCCGAGGAGAAATCAGAATGCAACGTAGAATCGCTACTCTGGTTGTGCTAGTGGTATGCCTGGGGGCGACCTGTCTGTTCGCCGGGCAGTTCAACTACCCCGAGGCCAAAGTCGTCGACGTCGTCGATACGCTTCACGGCGTGGCCGTACATGATCCCTACCGCTGGCTTGAGGACACCGATGATCCGGCGGTGCAGAAATGGACTGATGAGGAGAACGCGCTGACTCGCTCGATCCTGGATGCGATCCCACAGCGTGAGGAGGTCAAAGCCCGGCTGGCCGATCTCTGGAGCTACACCCAGACCTCGACCCCGGCCCGTTATGGCGACCGCTACTTCTTCGAGCGCAAAAAGGGCCTGCAGGATCATGCAATCATCTACTATCAGGATGGCCTCGATGCCGAACCGGTCGTGGCGCTCGATCCGAACAAATTCGAAGACCACACTGCGGCGGTGAATTTCTGGATTCCCTCGCCCAAGGGAGAATATCTCGCCTACGGCGTCTCGACCGCGGGCACCGAAGTCGCCGTAATCTCTGTGCTTGATCTCGCCACCATGCAGGACCTGCCGATCAAGATTCCCCGCGCCCGCTACAGCTCAATTGTCTGGGATCAAGATGCCGGCGGCTTTTTCTATACCCGGCTCCCCGATCTCGGCAGTGTACCGGAGGGCGATGAGAACTACTTCCGGCGGATCTACTACCACAAGCTGGGCACGGATATCGCCGCAGATCCACTGATCTGGCGCGATGACCAGAACAAGGAATACTCTCCCGGTCTGAGCCGCTCCGAGGATTTCAACTACCTGTTCATGATGATCTGGTACAGCACCAACGAGGAAAACTCGCTCTACTACATGGACCTCAACAATCGCGATGCCGGTTTCAAGCCGATGGTAGA
>JBDRQZ010000211.1:0-3167 GCA_043826025.1 bacterium
CTCCTTGGCCTTTTTCTCGATCTCAACTTCCGACACAAGCACTGAGGGCGCGATCGCTGAAACCGGCACCCAGCCCGATTCGGCGCCACAGGTGCCATTGAAAATACCGTAGTCATTGCCGGTCGCGGTGATTCGCGCAAATGAGGTCAGCGGCGTACCGACAATGTCGACGCCGCGAATCACCTCAGGCTCGCGGCCATCGGTGTAGACGCGATAAACCAACAAGGGAATCACCTTGAACGATTGCGGGCTGTAACGGCCGGTCATGGTGAAGCCGCCGGAAATGTCGTAGAAAATCAAGCCGTAGGGTTTGCCCTGACTGCGGCACTCATCGAGCAGTTTCTCTTTGAGCGTCTCAAAATCGTACTCGTTGGTGGAAGTAATCAGCAGATTGCCCTGTCGCGAGACGACATCACGGCCCGCCTGCGCGCGACCATGGCCATTGGATTTCGGGAAGTTGGCAATCGGCGAGCGGGACATCAGGAAATTTCTCAACACCCCGTTTTCGACCACGGGGACACGCTCTGTCTCAACACCCTGATCATCGTAGCGGTAGAAACCGCGCAGGAACTGACCCTCGAATTCAGGCATCGTCGGATCGTCATAGATGCTCATAAATTCCGGCAGAATCTGCTCATTGACTTTGCGGGTGAAGGTCTGACCCTCGAATTCAGACTTTTGGCGGTGTCCCTCAATGCGATGACCGAAAATCTCATGAAAGAACACCCCGGCGGCGCGGTTGACCAGAATCGCCGGTCCAGTATAGGGCTCGGCGAGCGGCGCAGTGAGCAGCGCCTCAAGCTCAGCAATCAGCCGTTTCGCAGCCGCCTCGATAGTTGCATCATCAGGGAGCCCGGCCGGCGTCGCGGCATCGAAACTCTCATAGCGGTCGATCTGCATGCCATCCTCGGCAGTACCGGAGCAGCGGACAAAGAGTCGCGCATAACTCTGGCCGGTCTGAATCTTCGCGCCGTCGGAGTCGACAAAGTAGCGATTGTCATTGGTCAGCGAGATTTGCAGCGAGGAGGTCTCGACAAAGGGATACTCCTTGAAAATCGCGCTGATCCGCCGCAACCGGGGTTTCCAGTCCTCGGAATCGAAGCTGGCGGCAACTTCGGCGCCGACATACTGATGCGGCTGTTCATGCGAGAAATCTGCCGAAGTATCCTCTTTCTCAACCAGCACCTGATCATTGGTCAGCACTTTGGTGTAACTCTCCAACGCATCGCGGTAGGCCTGGTCGGTGGCGCGCCAGATGACCGTGCGGATGGCCAGCTCATCATTGTCGAGCGGCAGATTCGGTGAGGGACCGCTGCCACCCGAGGAATACTCCCCGCGAATCTCATGAGTGTTGTCGAGCTGATAGTCACCAACCCGGCAGTCGATATTCAAGTTGCGATCATGGGAGCGGTTATCATCACTGATCGCGCCATAGGAAGCGGAAATATCATGCCGCTCGGTATCGGTCACCCGATAGCTCAAATAATAGAGCGGCGTTTCTTCGGCAAACCGCAGCGCTGCGAAGGAGCGATCCAGCTCCGTCTGCATGGCCTGCAACAACGGCGAGGCTTGCTGTGCCACTGCGACACCGGCCAACAGCAGCAGCAGACTCGCGGCAATCAGGACTGTCCTCATCAGGGTCTCCTTTCCGACAAAGTAGAGGAAATATCTACTCACCAGTATACGTACAGCGCACCGCGCGAGGCAATGATCGCTGCCGGTAAGATTCCGGATAGAAGAAAGGTATGCCAACTGGATGGCGAGCGCAACCGGAAAGGGTGGAGAATCTAGTAGCCGAAAACGGTGATTTGCGAGCTGCTCGCCTCGCCGATGTAGATCTGGCGGCGGCCGCGATTGAAGGCGATCATCGTCGGCTGTTCCAGTTCCCGGTCGCGCGGGTAGATAAGTGTGAGTTCGCCCTTGGCGTTGTAGACGAAGACCTTGCCACTCTCGCGATCAAGCACGTGCACGCGCAGCAGAGCGCCGGCTGATCCCGGGTTTTGCAGCGCCATGTCGACTGGTCGCTGCAAGGCGGTGTGGCGCGAACCGGTCAGTTGGTCGCGAACCCGACCCTGGCGGTCGACGACCAGAATGCCACCTTCAATACCGATCCAGATGGTGCTATCCGGCATGGTAAGACCACAAAGCGCCGGCTGCAACGGCACCGGTCCCTGCGGGAAGGTCCGAACCAGTTCGAGGAATTTGTAAAATGGCGGATGATCGATCAGCGAGATCTGTGCGATCCGCCCGCTGGCGGCATCGGTCAGGGTCAACATGCCGAAACCGGCGGTGAGCTGCAGCGGCTTCACCCGACTGGAGTCGGGGTACCAGCTGATCGTGGCGCGACGGTAGCCATCAAGGTCGCAAACTGCAAACCCGCCGGCGGTGGCGTCGCCGACGATCAGGAAACTATCAGTTGCTGCCAGCGCGCAGGGTTTTAGGTCGGGCAGATTGGTGAGGCTGAGATGATCGACAAACTTCAGTGAGCCTGAGTAAATGTCGATTTGGGACGATTCGGAAAAACCGACATAGAGGGAATCTCCCTGGGCAGCCAAAAAAGTCGGCGTGAGTAGCTTGCCGCCCGCTCGGCATTGCAGACTGGTCAACTCGACCGGTGGCTCATCGATACGCAACGGCTCATGCTCCGGCGCCTGAGTTGCAAACCAGGGCTTGAGCTGGTAGATCCAGAGGACATAGGCAATCAGCAACAGCAAAAAGAAGAGAAAGAGCTTGCCGCCGGTCTGCTGAGTCGGCGTGTGCCAGCCGGCATCATCCCGGCTGAAGTGCCTGTTGCGGTTTTTACTGGTCAGCATCATAAGTCTCGCTTCATTCTATTCTTATATCGGCAGCAGCACGGAAGTTGAAACCCAGAGTTATGTTCGCAAGTCATATGAGGAAACAGCTCGGTGCTGTCGGACAGGCTGCAAGTGGCGGCTGAGGAGGTTGATTATGGCTAAACGACTTTATCGCTCACGCGAAAACTCGATAATTGCCGGAGTCTGCGGCGGGCTGGGCGAGTACTTCGATATCGACCCGGTGCTGATTCGCATCATCACAGTGATTCTGGTGTTCCCCGGGGGGATCGGACTGATCGGCTATCTTATCGCCTGGATTGCAATGCCACACCCGCCGGAGGGTGATGTCGTGGTGGAGTCGGGCGAACCGGC
>JBDRQZ010000212.1:0-3246 GCA_043826025.1 bacterium
AGCTCTTCCGAGGAGGAGGGAGAATTGGAGTCTCTCAAAGGCAAGGTCGCTCTGGTCACCGGCGGCACCAAGGGAATCGGTCGCGCAATCGCTCTAAAACTGGCTGAGCGCGGCGCCGATGTCGCGGTGAATTACTTCCGCAGTCGTGATGCGGCCAACCAGATGGTCGAGGAACTGCGGGCACTCGGCTCAGATGCGATCGCGATTCGTGCCAATGTCGGCAAGCATGAGCTGTTGCACCGGATTTTCGATGAACTCCGTGAGAGATATGGTAGACTCGACATTTTGATATCCAACGCCGCGCTCGGGCTCTACACCGACGCGCTTTCAATCGACGACAAGGCCTGGGACCTCTCGATGCATACCAATGCGCAGGCGTTCCTGCTCTGCGTGCAGCACAGCATCGACATGATGCCGGCCGGCTCGAAGATTGTCACGCTCTCCTCGCTGGGGTCGCATCGCTATATCGAGGGCTATGCTGCAATTGGGGTCTCGAAGGCGGCAATTGAAAATCTGACCAAGTATCTGGCCTATGAGTTGGCCGACAAGCTGATCAATGTCAACTGTGTCTCGGGTGGGTTTATTGACACCGATGCGCTCAAGAGTTTCCCCTCTTACGACAAAATGCTTCAGGAAGTCGTGCGCCGCACCCCCTTTGGCCGGGTCGGTACCGCCGATGATGTCGCCGGGGTGGTGAGTTTCCTCTGCTCCGATGCGGCGCGCTGGATTACCGGCCAGACGATAATTGTGGACGGCGGATACACTCTGGCTTAGCGGCGGCTCGCGGTAATTCACTTGTCTGTTGACCCCACATTGTGTACTTTCCGCAGATACGGCTGTGCCGGGTCGCAGCCTCTCAGACGGAAGACAAGAAACCAGGTTTTAGCGAGGAGAAAGAATGAGAAACAAGCGAATCCTGTTGACAGTGCTTTTGGCGCTGGTGGTGGCGGCAGTGATGATGCTCAGCAGTTGTGAAAAGGAACCGGAAATGGTAACTACGGATAGTGGTTTGCAGTATATCGATTTGGTGGTCGGCACCGGTGAGACGCCCCTGAAGGGGCAGGTTTGCGAAGTCCATTACACCGGCTGGCTCACCGACTCGACCAAATTTGACAGCTCGGTCGACCGTGGCCAGCCTTTCAGTTTCCCGATCGGTATGGGCCGGGTCATCAAGGGTTGGGATGAAGGTGTCGCCTCGATGAAAGTCGGCGGCAAGCGCAAGCTGATTATTCCGCCCGATCTCGCTTACGGCCCGAACGGCGCCGGCAGCGTGATTCCGCCGAACGCGACTTTGGTGTTCGAGGTGGAGCTGCTCGGGATTAAGTAACGACATTGGGTGGGGCACATGTGGACATGTGCCGCCCACCAAGAAGATGCCGTGCGCGGCAGATGTCCTCATCTGCCCGCTCATTGATGACAAATCAAAAGCCTCGCCCAACTGGGCGAGGCTTTTCTTTGGGAAGTAGGTCAAGCTCTCTTGGAACTTGACACCCCTTATCGATGCGCAATGTCAAGACCCAAGAGGTCTTGACCTACCAATTTCGGGCGAGGCTTTTCTTTAGGAAGTAGGTCAAGCTCTCTTGGAGCTTGACACCCCTTGTCGATATGCAACGTCAAGACCCAAGAGGTATTGACCTACCAATTTCGGTCGAGGCTTTTCTTTGGGAAGTAGGTCAAGCTCTCCTGGAGCTTGACACCCCTTGTCGATATGCAACGTCAAGACCCAGGAGGTCTTGACCTACTTCACCAGCTTCAGCATGGTGCCATTGCTGCCGGCAAGGTAGACCCAGTCATCCTCCCAGTGGATGTCGTCGAAGTAGGCACTATAGGAAGTTGAGTCGACCTCCCAGGTCTTGCCGCGAGAGGTCGAACGCGCGACGATGCCGTCCCCGGCGATGTAGACGACATTGACCTCGGGTGCAGTCACACAAGCGAAGTCGCGGTCGGTGAATTTCTCGACCCGTTGCCAGGACCAGCCACCATCATCGGTGTTGAGAATGACACCCCGCTCAGCGACCACATGACCATACTGCATGGCGCTGAAAAAGACCCCGCGCACGTTATCGTTCAGATCGCCGGTGGCATTGTGCTCCCAGGTTTCGCCCTGGTCGATTGTGTAGACAATCACACCCTGGCCGCCGATCCAGGCATGGCTCGTCTCGAGCACATCGACATGCCGCAGACCGTCAAATTGGGTAGTGTCGAAACTCCAGGTGGCGCCCTGGTCGCCGGAGAAGCCGATCACCCCACGATTTTCGAGACCCGCACTGGTGATCACCCCGGCAAGGAAGCCATGCTCACCATCGAGGAAATTCATATCATAGAGATGGTAGGTCGGATCGGTGGCGATTGTCTGCCAGGTTTGGCCGCCATCCGCAGTATGCGCCAGCAAGCCCTCAGCGCCAAAGATGAAACCCTTTTCTTTCGAGTCAAACCAGGCATCTTCAAGTCGGACCCCGGGATGATATTCCAGAATCGTGAAAGTCTCACCCTGATCTGTAGTCTTGAGAATCGAGCCACTCTCAGTGACCGCGTAGCCGTAATCCTCACTGACAAAGAAGATTCCGGTGATTGTCTCGGAGGTCGGCAGGACCAAAGTTCGCCATTCCATCGGGTCATACTCCGGCCCCGAACAGCCGACAATTATTAGGAGAGAAATGAATATCAGAGTCGCCCAGATTCGCGTCATCGTTTGCTCCTCCCGCGGGTTGTAGCTTACTACTAGCTTGGTAAGCAGGGCAAGGGGCTTCGGTCAAGCAAAAAGCGCTGGCGATTGGGCACTTTGTTTCTTAATCGATCATGTCAATTGGTTCGATCTGAGTAAGTATAAGCTTGAGAAGACAATGAGTTCGCTACTGCAAATCACAAATCTGGAGTTCGGTTACCCGAGATCGGAACCGTTGCTGAATGGCATTTCGCTCGTCGTGAACCGGGGGGAGCTGGTTTGGATTACCGGTCCGGCCGGCTGCGGCAAGAGCACCTTGCTGCAACTGATCCTGGGTGAACTCAAACCTCAAGCCGGGCAGATCGAGATTCGCGGGATCCCGGTGCATGGTCGCGGAAGTTGGTCGAAAAGCTATCTGCGTCGCGAAATCGGCTTGTTCCGCCAGGATGCAAAGTTGCTCCCTGAGCGGAGTCTGTTCGCCAATGTCGAACTGCCGTTGGAAATCAGAGGTTTCCGTAAAGGTCGCCGCCGTCAACGAGTCCTGCAGATGCTGCGGGCGCTCGATCTGTTCGGCCGCGCCT
>JBDRQZ010000213.1:0-3112 GCA_043826025.1 bacterium
GTGAAAGACTTATTATAGTTGGCCTGGCGAATCTCCTTATTGACATGTACGCGAATCTCTGCGGTTTTTCCGGCAGGAATCGGCTCCGGCGGTACTTCCACAGTCAGCAATTCTCCCGGATAGTCGATCAGCTTCGCCAACACCGGTGCTTCCGAAACATTCCTGACCTCTACCGCAAACGTCTTGCCCAGATCGTCTGTGGTCAGCTTCAACTCGCCGTTCTTGGAAATCGTCAACGGCCCGGTCGGCTCGCCTTCCTTGAACACCCAGGCGCGCAGATCGAGGTTGAAGAGGCTCTTCGCCGGATCATTACAGGTTACCTTGGTGCCCTTGTTCTGCTCTCGCTGTCGCCGCCCCGAATCGAATACAAGCTCAATCGGCAGACTGTCGTTGGGTGGCGCCAGGAAAGTCTGCAACGGCGCCTTCGTGCAGCCGCAGCCGGGCTGCACATTGAAAATCCGCAAAGTGTCGGTACCCAGATTGTCCACCCAGTAAGTATGTGCGACTTTGCAGTTCTGCGGGATAAAGCCGAAGTCGAATGAAGGATCTACCACGAGCGCTCTGGCGCCCCGGCGCTGCGCTGAAAGCGGCATACTCAGCAATAGCAAGCCAATAAACGTCAACAACAGGAACTTCCTCATCACGCTATCTCCTCAGGTCTCATTAAGTCCCATTTGTCAGATTTTCGATTACTCTTTTTCATGCTCCTGCAAAACAACCGGAATCGTGATCCGTGCGCGGCCCTGGTCGGTCAAAGAGAAAGTGAATGATTCTTTGAAAGGGTATTTCCCGAATTCCGGATTCAACCGGAAGTAAATCTTGTCGGTGCGGCCCGGTACCAATTGGCGACTTGGCAACTCGATACTGAATCGAGGCTCCAGAGACGCCGAGACCAGCCTGATCCGGTAATCTGTCTCGGTCATGTTCGTCACTTCAATGGTCGCGAGCGTGTCGCCATCATTTATCGAAAACCTGACTTCAGGCGGGTCGAGCTTCAACGGCAGGCTCGCGGTCTCAGGGTCAAAACAGCCGCCGGTAAAGAGGAAGACCGCCGTCTCGGCGTTTGAATCGGTCGTAGTGATACGCGACCGCTTGCGGAAGGGCTTTGGCGGAATCTTTCCCGTATCGAGAATAATCGTCACCGGAACGCTGTCACCGGCAGCAATCGTCTTCTCTTTGATCGGAATCGTGGTGCAGGCGCAGCCGGCATTCACCCGGGAAATGTGAACCGTCGAATCGGAGATATTCCTCAGCCAGAAGGTGTGATTGACAACCGCGCCGTAGGGGATCATCCCGAACGAAAAGGCCGATTCAGACGTTTCGATGCCCGATTTCTGAGAGGCTGCAGCGACAGAGACCAGCCCCACTAGCAGCAAGAAGAGGGACAAAGTATAAAACGGAACCGCGCGATATCCAGGTCTCATTGATGTTCTTCTCTCTCCATTCGAGCTTCACATTCTCCCACAGCGAGTTACCATTCTTATACAACTTATCGACGAGATCGCTCCTCGCTTTTTCCAGACTACGTGATTTGTCAGGAGGTTTTTTGATTGACAACTGCACAGACGTGCAGTACTTTGAAACTAAGGAGGAACGTGATGGCACCATACGAAGATCTAACGCCGCGCCAGCGGCAAATATACGAGTACCTGGTTGAGCGGATTAGCCAGAATGGCCAGCCGCCGACGATTCGCGAGATCGGCGAGGAGTTCGCTATCAGTTCGACAAATGGCGTTCGTTCCTTTCTCGAGGCGCTCATCAAGAAGGGCTATATTTCCAAGTCGGCCGCAGTCGCTCGTGGCATCAGGCTGCTCAAAGAGAACGTCGCGCGGGCAATCAGCCTGCCAGTGGTCGGCGAGGTGGCTGCCGGTATGCCGCTGACCGCTGAGGAGAATATCATCGATCGGATCGTGGTCGACCAGAGCCTGATCCCGCCGGGAGAACTTTTCAGCCTGCGCGTCAAAGGCGACAGTATGATTAACGCCGGTATTGTTGATGGTGACTTCGTGCTGGTGCGCCAGCAAGCAGCGGCGGAGAAGGGCGATATCGTTGTCGCTGTAATCGGCGATGAGGCAACCGTGAAGCGTTTCTTTCCGGAACGGCGACGCGTTCGGTTGCAGCCGGAGAATGAAGCCTACGGCCCGATTATTGTCGAAAGCAGCGCACCCGGCTTTTACATCGCTGGCAAAGTCGTCGGTCTGATGCGTCGCATGTAGTCGATCAAGCACCGGAGTAGCACATGATTGGGCTAAATTGTTTGTTTAACTCGACATCATAACCTATTTAACGTCAATGGCATAAAGCAGAGCATACGAACTTCAGATGTATCAGGACCTGGAAGAGGACATAGAAGTCGTTGCGCTGTTTGAGCGCAGCAGTGTCAAACCCTGTCGCTTTCGCTGGCGCGGCAAGGTCTACAAGGTCGCGCGGGTCACCGGCGACTGGGAGAGCCGAATCGGCGAGGGTAAACTGCGCCATTTCGCGGTGATCGATTCCGCCGCCAATTGTTTTCAACTCTGCTACAATGAGCGGCTTTGCTCCTGGCAGGTCGCCAAAGTCTGGGTCGAATAGACCGAACTTCTTCCTGTAAACTCGCCGAAAAAAGCCAACTCGCCCATAATCTTACCGATCTACTAGATATATAATCCGGGGGTGTTTGCAGGATCATCTTCTTTGCGAGATTGCATTGACAGAATTAGTATATCAAAAACCTGAGCTTCAGAACGCTATGCCGGAATTAGTGCCATACACCGACAAACTGGCCGCCAGATGGCGTCAGGCCCTGGAGAACGCTGTGATTACTCCCGGACCAGCCGGCGGCCCGGAGTATGTTACCACGGTCGGCGAACCCGGAGTGGGCTGGGTTCTGCTGGATTACGCTCCGGCACTGGTGCCGCTGACGCATCGGCGAATCAAGCATTTTGGCATGCTCGCTGCCGACCTTTACGAGGGAATCCAGACCAACAGCATCCTGGGAGATCAACTGTCGGCCTCCGCGCTCCGGGAACTGCTTGCCGCTCTGCCGCCGAAATGCAATATCCTCCTGCAGCTACCAGAGGAGTTGCTCGTGGAGCTGGGCAGCAGCTTCGAGGAATCAGGATTTCAGCCGCGG
>JBDRQZ010000214.1:0-2369 GCA_043826025.1 bacterium
GACTAGACAAGCTGCCGCTTGGCATGCTCCAGATCACGCGGATCAAATCTCACCAACGCCAGCTCTGAACCATGATGAGCCGCCGAGAAAAGTTGTGTGCGGCCGATCCGATCACGCCAGCCGCCGGTTAGTTGCGCCGACTCATGCACATGTCCGTGCAGCGTGACCAACGGCTGCTGCTCCTCGATAAAGCGACGCACTGCGATACTGCCGACATGCACGTCGAGCGGCGCATGGTCGACCATCTTGCCGTCCAGCGGGGCGCGATCGAGCTTGGTGTTATAGGGTGGCGTGTGGAAGAGCCAGATCGACTGATGCAGATCATCGGCGGCAGCCAGCTTCTCCAGGTCTTCCTGAATCGTCGCGAACTTGATCTCACGCTCCGAAGTCGGCACCGTGCGATAACCCTCCTCCGGTGAGACCGAACCTGGATCGACAAACCGGGAGACATCATAACGCTCCCAGTCTTTGAGTTGAAACGGCGAGGGTGGCACATAGGAGTAGCCGTAAACCTGATACTCACCGAACTCGGCCCGGTGGTTATGCATATACTTCCACAATTTCTGTGCCGCGCCATCGAGAATCGCCGCCTCCGAGCGACGACTATCGTCATTCCCAAGAATCAGAAACACTTCCGGGTAGTAGTCGCCGAGTTCTTCACGGATTCGCTTGAAGTCGGCGATCAACACCTCGGCAACAAAATCGCGGTGGCCGCTGTCGATTGCGGTGGCCTGCCGGACCCCGGAGGGCAACAAATCACCGCCGAGAAAGACTGCCGCTGGTGACTCTGCGACAATCAGGCGAAACAGTTTGCGATAACGGTCGCGCTGCCCATGTAGGTCGGAAACGAAAAAGCAGTTAGCCACTTGATAGCCCTCTCAGTCGAAATCGTCGAGCGGAAGATTGCAGGTCGGCGTCAACAAGTCAAGCGGGAGTAACGCGAGCCGCGCCTATGCTGTGCAGCCTGTTACCCAATCAGGGCTTAGGGGCATGAAATCCGCCAGGCGGGTTTTCTCCCGGTCGTCGAGGAGCCCAGAATAAGTCAAGCTTCGTGGAAATAGTTGTAGCTAATCGCAGACTGCTCCGATATACTAAATAGTTGATATTGATTTGAGTTCGGTCTTTTTCGTAGTTTTGCCTAAACCACATCACTCCGTAAGAGCTAAATCTCGAATTAATCGCGCAATAAAGCGCACCATGTCTTTTGTCTTGAGGTGTCTGCATTTTTCGGAATTCGGCTTGCTTCGGGACAAACAACTTACGGAGTGTAGAGTGAATATCTACATCGGCAATTTGTCGTTTGATACGACAGAAGATCAATTACGCCAGGCCTTCGCGGCTTTCGGCCAAGTCTCAACCGTCAACATCGTCTCCGACAGAGAGTCCGGCAGACCCCGGGGTTTTGCGTTCGTCGAGATGACGACCAGGGAAGAGGCGACGGCGGCCATCAATGGTCTCAATGGCCAGGATCTGAATGGACGCTCGCTGAACGTCAACGAGGCGAGAGCACGCAGCTAATCTGACAACCACGGCAGTGGCCACGGCCATTGCCGGTTGTGCTGATAACGACGTAATCAAGCCCGCGTCAACCCCGATGCGGGAAGAGTCTCTCGCAGGAGACCGGCCTTCTGGCTGGTCTCCTTTTCTTGTGCTATTGGTAAGTCTTGCGGTGACCCTGGTGCTACGAGGCCTTGGCTTCCGGTACTCTGCTTGCTGAACTCACCTTCGGCTGCGAACGCAGATAGGCATTGGGGTCGTGCATGATCGCGCCATCAGGCAGCCAATTCCAAAACTTGCCGAGGTCCTCGCGAATTCTTGCCACGAGGTTTTCCGGTATCTCGGTTGTTTCCTGCTCGAAAAACTGTCGGAAGGGGCGGTCCGTTTTCAAGCGGCGGCGCATTTCAGAATAGTATCTGACTCGCGCGTAGCGCTCCGATGAAAATCCCCTCACGACATTCAGCCACCGCGGAATCGTTTCCCCATTCGCGGCGAAGCGGCGCATTATCAGGCGCGGAGAATAGGAATACTTCGTCACGTCGATCAGATGATCATAGAACTCCAGCCAGGAGTAATTCCTGGGTCTGACGTTCATCTGAATGTTGCTGAGAAAGTGGAAGGGGAAGGGCAAAACTCGATTCGCCCGCTGAAATTCCAGATTCAGGGGCGCCGCCTGCCCGAAAGCCGAGAGCATCGAATAGGCCGGAAAAGCTCCCGGACTGAGATCCAAAAAACGCTTGGTGAGTTCGAACGGCTCTATGCCTTCGTCGCCGTCGAGCCCGAAAATGTGGTTGGTCTGCACTTAGGGGATGTGTCGCAGAATCATGTTCACATGCTCGGAGACCATGCCGACCTTTTCGATTCCCGTCACA
>JBDRQZ010000215.1:0-4021 GCA_043826025.1 bacterium
CGGCGCGCCGATCACCGATGAACAGGCGCCGCAGTTTGTCGAGTCGCTCGAGGTAGCCAAACGAGCGCATCGCCTGTTGCCGCATCTGCGGCTTCTGGGCTGGGACGTCGCGGCGACCACTGCTGGACCGATTATCTTTGAGGGCAACACTTACTGGAACTGGGAGAAGTTGCAGCGCTGCAATCGACGGGGGATTGTGTACGGTGATTTTGCCGAGGAGTTGTCGCAGGTCCTCGGCTCCCGGTGACTTCAATGAGGAACATTAGCAGTAGCCGTCAGTAAGACTGGCGATGAAGATATCTTGTCCGAGAGACTGCTGCGCTTTCGATAGCCGCCGCGACGGGAGGATGATATGCCCGCATTAACCTGGCCGAATTTCGTAACAATCGCTCGCTTGGTGCTGCTCTTTGTGTTGGTCATGTTCGCCTATGGCTCCGATCTCTGGACCAGACTGCTGGCGGCGGTGATCGCGCTGGTGGTTATCATCGGCGACTGGCTCGATGGGCACCTGGCGCGTCGCCTGCATCAGGCCACCACACTCGGCAGTTTGCTCGATGTTGCCGCCGACCGCATCGTCGAAAGCGTCCTTTGGATCGTGCTGGCCGACCTGCGGCTGATTCCGGTCTGGATTCCGGTGGTGATCATTTCGCGCGGTATCCTCACCGACACCTTGCGCGGTTATGCCCTGCAGTTTGGTCATTCCGGGTTTGGCGCCAAAACGATGATGCAGTCGAAGGCGGGCAAGTGGCTGACCGGATCGCCTTTCATGCGCACCTCCTATGCGGTGCTCAAGGCCTTTAGTTTTACGCTGCTCTTGATGCTTGCCGTGGCGCGGGAATTCGCTACCAAATGGTCGGTCTTGTCGCGCGGCTGGGTCGAGGTCGGTCTCGATATCGGCTATTGGGCGGCGGTCCTGGCGGCGGTGGTCTGTCTGCTGCGCGGTATTCCGGTGATGGTTGAGGGCTACATTCTCGTGCGGCAGAAAGGCGACAATGCCTGACCGTGCGGTGATCTGGGATATCGATGGCACCATCATCAGCTCCAGTCTCGAACGGCGCTTCCTGGTCTACCTCAAGCAAAGAGAAGTCCTCACCGACCAGCAGATCGCCCGCCACTTCTCCGTGCTACTCTGGCGCGGGCGACTGCCCCACTGGCATCTCGTCAAAGCTTGCTACCTGCGTGGCTTGCGGGTCGACGAGGCCGAAAAGTTGATGACAGACTTCATCTATCAAGAAGTGCTGCCGCTGGTCCATCCTTCGGTCCCTGCCGCCATTGGCGAGTTCGCTGACCTCGGTTGTCGACAACTGCTGCTGTCAGGCACTCTTCAGCCGTTGGCTGAATTACTGGCGGTGCAGCTAGGCATCGCCGAGGTAATCGCTGCCAGCCCGGCGGTCGAGGGCGATTGTTACACCGGCGAACTGACCGCACCGGTTGCGCGGGGCAGACTCAAGGTCAAGGTCGCCGCGGACTGGCTGGATCATGTCGGTTGCACTTGGCCTTACACACTGGCGGTTGCCGATCACTGGGGTGATCGCTTCCTGCTCGATAAAGCCGGAGAGGCCGTAGTCGTACAACCGCAGGGCCGACTGCTGCGGCTGGCGCGACGTCGAGGATGGCGGATCATTTCCCATCCCGACAGCGAGAATGCCTTCACGCTGTTGCCTGACTTGATCAAAGGCGATCATGAATCAAGCTGAATTGAGACGCTAATGCATGCCATGATGGAGATAGTGCTACAGATACTGCTGCTCAACGATGAGGGGGCGGTGTTGATGTTGCAGCGACCCTCCGGACAGTGGCAGTTTGTCGGCGGTCGAGTCAACGACGACGAGAGCTGGCAGCAGGCTCTGCGACGTGAGATCGAAGAGGAGGTCGGTGTCAGTAGTTTTGAGATCGACAGCATAATGGCGCTCGACAACTGGGTTTGGGAAGGTGTGCCGCAGTTTGGCGTCTTCTTAGCCGGAAGGCTCGGCGACCAGGAAATCCGACTCAGCGAAGACCACTGTGCCTTCAGGTGGCTCGAATCAGCCGCTGAATTGGAGACTTCGGACTTCTTCCACCCCTCGCTGCAGGTCCTGCTCGCGCGCGCGTTACGTGGTGAATTGCACTACCAGCCGCTGGACAATCCATAAAGAAAAACGCGACCCGGCGTCGGATCGCGTCTTCCAAGTGAATCGCTGAATTCAGCTAGCTTATCAACTTGGCAGTCAGAACTATCTCCGGCACTGCCAGCGACCGAGAGATTGGACAGCCTTCCTTAGCGGCCTTGGCGAACTTCTGGAAATCTGCTTCACTGATCTCCGGCACTTCAGCCTCGGTGGTCAGTTCGATTTTGGTGATCTTGAAACCAACATCATCTTTGCCGAGATGCACTCGGGCATTCGTGGAGACCCGCTTGGGGTTGAAGCCTGCCTCGCCCAGAGCGGCGGCAAAAGCCATCGAGAAACAACCCGCATGCGCGGCGCCGATCAACTCTTCCGGATTGGTGCCGGGGTTCTCCTCGAAACGGGAACCGAATGAATACTTGCCCTCATACGCGCCACTGCCGAGCGCCATCGTGCCGCTGCCATCCTTAAGCTTTCCGGTCCAGACAGCGCTTGCTCTTCTTACTGGCATTTCTATCCTCCAAAAAATTGAGTTAATACTCTCTGTCAGTCACGTCAGTTATATAACGATGCAACTCCGTCCGCATTTGTGGAATTATTCGCAAGATGGAGATTCGAGGTTTTGATTTTGCTTAGAACACCAGACCGATCCTGAATCCGATATTAAGCTGCAAGCTTTCAACATCGTGCGGGATACCGCTGACCACCTGCCCGGTGTCATCTTCATCCGGGCTGGCGGGATCATCGCCATACCAGCTCTGTGTCTGATCGCCCCAGGCTTGCAGATAAGTAAGGTCGGCATAGAGCGAGGCGAAGGGCAGGGCGCCGGAGGCGCTGGTCTGGATCAGCGAGAACTCACAGCGGAGATTGCCGCCGGCACCATGGACATCGGCGGCACTGACTTTGTTGCGCAGCAGGTGGTCATCATAATCGGAGGCAAACACCTGCAGATAGGTCAGCCGATTATCCCAGCGCAGCCAGTCGGCCAGTTGCAGTCGCGAGCGAATGCCGGCGTGGGGCAGATAGTAGACAATCTTGTAGTAGATCCCCCGCGCAGTTCCTGAGAGGGGGCGCTGGGCACCGGTGCTGTCGTCGAGTTGCCAGCCCTCGTAACCGATGATGTCCTGTTTGATCAGGTAATGACGATAACCCACGGTGATCCCCAGTCGCATCTTGCCCCACCACAGAAGCCAGAACGAGCCGTCAAGGTCCGTCAAGGTTCCCGCCATCTCGACCCCGGATTCGGTGTAGCTGAACTTGGTGAAGGGGTCCTCCGGCAGCCGGTACCAATCATGATCATACATCAGTGAAACCGGATCGCTGACCGCAAACCGGAGCGCTCCCTCCAGCGACCAGCGTGGTGCTCGCGCATTGGGCCAGTCGGCACTGATCGCCGCGCCCACCAGCCAGACATCAAGCGGAAACTCAAGCTGGCTTCTCAGGTAGTAGGTCTGGTCATGTATCGTGGAGGAGACATTTAGCGTGTAGTCGGTGTAGCCAAATGCGCGCTCGGTAATGCTGCCGATTGTGATCTCCTGCGCCTGGCAGACTCCGGTAATCAGCGCCGTAGTCAGCAGCAGAGCGCCGAGAAATGCAGAGCGAGTTGACATAACTGGATTCAATACGCCTCTCTTTCCATTCTGTCAAACAGAACCAATTGCCGCGGGCGGCGCGGCCCCGGTTTTGCTCTCGCGGAGCAAGCCGACATAGATCGCCGCCAATGTTACCACTCCGCCCAGCATCTGTGTCCATGCGAGATGCTCAGCAAAGAACAACACGCCCCAGATTGTCGCCAGAATCGGCTGCAACAACAGAATCAAGCCGGCGCGCGAAGCTTCGACCTTCTTCAACGAGGTAAATATCGCCCACCAGCCCAGCGCCTGGGCGATCAGCGCCAGCAGCAGCAGCACGAGCAG
>JBDRQZ010000216.1:0-3508 GCA_043826025.1 bacterium
CCCCAGGCCAGCATCGCCACCACAAGTAAACCGCCGAGAAGTACTTTCCGTACCATTACTTTCTCTCCTTTGATTTTCGGTTCGCGGTTTTCGATTCTTTCCTTCGCTTGAGTACAACAATCTGAATCTCACGAATCGGTCACGGCTAGATATACAATTGGTCACAATGGCGGAGAGGTATCTGGCGCAATTATAGAAGGTACTTCACGCGCATAGCGCATTCTAAAGTGGAAGTGTCAATGGATCAGGAGGAATCTGATTTAGACGACGGCGCTCTGCGTTGGCAGATGACGCTCGGCGTGCAGATCAAAAGAGAAGGTAGTGCCCTGGTCGAGTTGTGATTCGACATTGATTTCGCCACCATGCAGCTCGATGATCTTCCGGGCAATCGCCAGACCAAGGCCGGTGCCCTCACCCTGCTCGCCGGTTCGTTGACCGGAGTAGAAGCGGTTGAAGATGTGTGGCAGGTCCTCCGCCGGAATGCCACAACCGGTGTCCGAGACCTTTACCCGCACACCGGAGTGGTGCTTGAGCGGCTCGACCTTGATCCGATCTCCCTGCTTGGTGTGGCGGATCGCGTTTTCGATCAAATTCGCCAGCACCCGTTCGATCATACCGATATCGGCTTTAATCAGCGGCAGACCATCTTTGAGCACGGCGTCGAACTCCAGCCCCCGGCGTTCCGTCTCCGGTTTGTACTTCATCACCACATCCTGCACCAGTTCAGAAATCGAGAGCGGCTCAAGTTGCGGCTCGATCTGGTGGGCGTCGAGTTTGGAGAGTTCGAAGAGCTCATGCACCAGGCGATTCAGCTTGTCGATGTTGCGCAGGCTGACTTCAATGTAGGACTTCTTTTCCTCCGCTGAGAGCGTGTCGAATTTCATCGACGCCGTTTCCAGATAGCCCTGGACCGAGGCCAGCGGACTGCGCAGATCATGTGAGACGTTGGCCACCAGCTCGCGCCGCAGATCATCGGTGCGTTTCAGTTCATCCATGTTGGCGACAATGGTGTCCGCCATCTGATTGAAGGTTGTCGCCAACTGCCCGAATTCATCACTGGAGGTCACCGGCAGCCGCTTCTCGAAGTCTCCTTCTCCGAAATGACGCACCGTGGCATTCATGCGCCGCAGACGCTTGGTCATGAAGAAAAAGAGAACCAGTCCGATCACCGCGGTTGCGATCACCGAGACCAACAGGCTCTTGCCGGCAGTCGAGAGCATGAAGCTGTCCCACAGCGAGGCGGTGGCGTAATCGAACTGTTCGCCGCCGAGAATCACGTAGATGTAACCATTCGTGTTGTCGTTGAGTCTGATCGGTGAGGCGGAGAAGGACTTCAAGCGGCCCGCATGACGCGGGTCGTCGCCGAGCAGCGCAACTTCACCATTCCGTTCGATAAAGGCCTTGATCGGCTCGACATTGACCTGCTCCTGCTCGACCTTCTTGGCCGGTTCCGCGAAGAAAGCCAGCACCTTGCCATTCTTGTCGAGCAGATAGATTTCGATCGCCGGGTTCATCACCATCAGATAGTGCATCATGTGCTCGATTCCGGGCATATCCATGGTCGCGCCCAGAAAGGGTTCGAGATCGGCACCGATACTCCGCGCCAGCGTCTTGTTCATCCGCTGGTCGGCCTCTTTGACAAATTCAATCGAAGACTGGACCGAGATGAAAATCTGCACTACCCCCATCGCCAGGAGCAGGATAAGAAAGGTGAGGGAGAGCTTGCCATAGAATGACTGCATCAGCTTCTTCATTGTTCCAACTCCTCGCCCTCGGCAAAGCGGTAGCCATGCCCCCAGACAGTCTTGATATAGCGCGGCGCGGAGGGATCGCGTTCGATCTTGGCGCGCAGCCGATTGATATGCGAATTAACAGTGTGATCGTAGCCGCCATATTGATAGCCCCAGACAAGCTCCAAGAGGTCATTGCGACTGTAGGCTCGACCGGGATTACGGGCAAAGAGAGTCAGAAGATCATATTCCTTCGCGGTCAGTTCGATGTTTCTGCCAGCGAGCGTGACCTTTCGCTTCGGCAGATCGAGCTTGAGATCGTTGAACTCCAGGATTTCGGCGCCATTGTGCGGCTGCGCCATTACAGTGGCGACTTCGAGACGACGGAAGATCGCCTTGATCCGCGCAATCAGCTCGCGAATACTGAACGGTTTGGTCAGATAATCATCGGCGCCAAGCTCAAGTCCGAGAACGCGGTCGAGTTCCTCGGCGCGTGAAGTCAACATCAGGATCGGCGTGTGCCTTTTCTCCTGTCGCAACCGCCGGCAAATCTCCAAACCATCGACCTCCGGCAGCATCAGATCGAGCAGAATCAGATTGTACTCGCCTGCGAGAGCCAGTTCGAGACCGACAGCGCCCGTCCTGGCCATTTCAACCTGCCAGCTTTGGTCGCGAAGATGCATTTCGACAAGATCGGCGATCTCGGCATCATCCTCGATGATTAGAATTTTGGTTTCGTTACCCATATTGCTTATTCCCTAAGACAGCAGTTCGTCGAATTTGTTCCTCCGTTTTGGCAGATTTCTGGAACTGCGCGATTAGGGGCGCTAGATCGAATTGAAGCCAGCGCCCGGCCGGACCGGGCATGTTGTCGCGAAGCTACAATCCCACGAAGAGTATTTCGGTCTCAATGTAGGAGGTGTTGTTAAACAACATCATCGAGCCGAGCGCATCGGAGCTGTAAAGCCGAATTGCCGGGACTCGCACCGACCACCAAAGGTTGCGGTAGAAGCGGGTCGTCGTGCCCAGCTTTAGTGTCGCATACATTGAGCGATCATCGATCAGTTGCGGATCGGAATCGCCGACATCCAGCATGCGCAACTCCAGGCCCGCCATGCCCTGCAGGATGCGGGTTAACTGCCCCGAGATCTCCGCGGTAATCGAGCCTGAGTTGATATCGATCAAATTCAAGAGCGAGAGTCGCAGCGGCGCAAACTCGGTGTCCTCCTTTTCCAGCACATTCGGATAACTCCCGAACTCGCCGCCCAAATAGAGCGAACCATTGCTGCCAAGCAGTCTGGAGGCGTCGGCAAATACCCGCCACTTGGGAATCATCGTCGCAAAGTCCTGGGGGCGATATGAGGGATAATCATCGGATGGCAGCGCATATTGTTTGGCGCCACGATACTTGTAGTCGAACAAGTTGAAATGATAACTGCCGCCGAAGCGAACATAGTCGCCTTTGCTGAAGGTCTTCTTCACAATCAGCCGCGGCGCGGTGGAGTAGACATATTCTTTGACTTCGGCGGTATCCTTGACCGTGGCGACGGTGCCGTCGGTGTTGATTCCCGAACTCTGGGGCGGATTGAATTTGGTATAGATGCTCTGGAATTCGCCGCCAAAGATGAGGTCAAGATCAGGTCGCGGACGAAAGAGCACATCGACAATACCGACGAGGTTTTCGCCGACATCGGCCGGCAGATCTTTCTGCTCATATTCGGTGTCATAAGGCTGAAGGACAAACACCGGTGAGCGGGGCCAGTTACCAAAAGAACCGA
>JBDRQZ010000217.1:0-6004 GCA_043826025.1 bacterium
CATTTATCGCCTCACAACCACAACCACGACATCCCTGACTGTGGAGTCACACGCTCCACCATTCACAACTACACTGTCACACGCTGAGGTGCGAGAAAGTCCGTCTTGTGAGTATGCTCGAAACCTGAAGCCTACTGCATCTTCAACATCTTGCGGATCTCAAGTTGTGCCCCGACCTCCAGCTTGTAGAAATAGACACCACTGGAGACCTGCACCCCACTCTCATCCGCACCATCCCAGATTACATTTCTAAAGCCGGCGTTCTGATAGCCATCGACCAGCGTCCTTACTGTCTGACCCAGAATGTTGTGCACCGTCAAGCGCACTTCCGCTGGTTCCGGCAGTGCATAGTCGATTCGGGTTTCCGGGTTGAAGGGATTCGGGTAGTTCTGCATTAGCATGACCTGATCCGGCAAGGTGGCGCCACCGGCGACAGTGTTGATCACCTGCAGCATTTGACTGCCTGCCTCCGAGCCGGCGATTCCCTCGACTTCATCCCGCAACTCCGAGAAGTTCACGGCAAAGTCATTGTAGTTGATGTTCGGCGCCAGCGTATTCGCTGCCCAGTCATGCGTGCTGTTCCACATCGTGTGCAACACATCGACATCATCCTCATTGATCACGCCATTACCATCGGCGTCGGCGTAGGTCGCTGCGGTGTCATCCCAGGCTGAAGCCTGCTGCAGGATCGCATCGCCGCTTTCGCCGTAGATGTCGCGCGCAAAACCGGTACTGCCGAAGTAAATCCCAATCGGCAGCACATCGATCTCATTCACAATACCGTCATTGTTGCAGTCGCCCGGAAAGACAGCGACATCGGTATAGAAAGTGAAGCTGATATTGTCTTCGTTGCCAAAACTGCCGACGCCGTCGAGATTGCCGTCAAGTCCATTACCGACCAAATCGGTGATCGCAGCCGACAGCGTCACGGTGACCGTATCGAGCGGGGGATAATAGTCGTCGGGCACAAAGACCAGCAGATTGCCGCCGGCCAGGGCGGCGCCCCGCTCCAGCGTCACCTGACCCGGGAGGTAGTTGTTTAATCGCGCCGAGAATACTATCAAGCTGCTCGGCGTAACCGAACCGCTGTCGATATCTTCCGACAATTCCAATTCGATCGGGGCCCGGATCAGCACACTGCCCTCGTCCGGCAGAGGCGTCTGGCGCGCCAGTTCGGGCGGATTGCGTTCCGCAATGCCGACGCCGGTAACATCAACCGTAAGGAAGGGCGCGACCGGGTCGTCGGTCTCGATTGTCAAAGTGCCGTTTACCTGCCCCAGTGACGTCGGCGCAAACTGAATGCGCAGATAATAGGTGCCGCCATTGGTGGGCAGCGGTGTACTCGAACTCGGATTAAGCACCACAAAAGCCGGATTGCTGCTCACCGCATTCAAGACCCTCAGGTCGAGCTCGTCAAGAGGCGGTTGGAATGGCCCAATATTGCGGACTGTGAGAGTCTCCACCTCGACGCTGTCAATCTGGACCGAATCGAAATCCACCAGATCCGACAGCAGGCGCACCAATGAATCGGGCCAGGAGCGAAACGCCAGCCCCAGCGTGTCGGCGTAGGCGCCGGTCTTGGTGCTCCCGATAACGGAGAACTCATATTCATCCTGAGCGAGGGTGCGATCCGGCGCTACGGTAACCTGAACCGTGCCCGGCACGGTGACCTTGCTGGCTGAGAGTGAGAACGAAGCACTTCCACGTCGTGGTGTCTCCGTGAAACGCGTCTTGAGTGACACAGTGTCACCATACGCGCCGAACAACGTGTCGACGAACAGGGAGAAGACCTGACTGAAGCGGTCGCTGGTGTCGGCAGACAGCGCCTGCATTTCGAAACCACTAACGGTAATCAAGTCTGTCTTAGTCACCGGCTCGGACTCACCACAGTCATTGCCGGCATCGAGAGTCACAGTGAAGATGCCCGGCTGATTATATACGTGCTGCACATTCTTCAACTGCGAAATCGTCCCATCACCGAAACTCCAGTTCCAGTGTGTCGGACCATTCTTCGAGGTGTCGGCGAACTGCACCGTCAAAGGAACACTACCACTCACCACATCAGTTTTGAAGCCGATCAGCGGTTGATCACTTACCGTCAGCATCTGACTGAGGGTGTCGGTGCCGCAATTGTCGGTCGCCAGCAGTTTGACTTTGTACGTTCCTGCCTCAAGATACTCATGTTCCGGACTGGCCAGACTGGAAGTATCCCCGTCGCCGAACTCCCAGAAGTACGCGATCCCATCGCCTACCGACTCGTTGGTGAACGTAACTGCCAGCGGCGCGCAGTGCCCCGGCTCCGCCGACAGCGTGAATGCCGCCTGCGGACCATCATCGATCACCACGATTCCGGTGGCGCTTGCCGTGTCACAGCGGGTTAGCATGGTCAACGTTACCCCATATGTGCCGGCAGTGTCGTAGACAATCGGCTGTAGGTCTTGCAGATCGACAAAAGCTATCGTGTCCGCCCGTCCGTCACCATAATTCCAAATCACGGTCTCCGGCCAGGAATCGGACTCATTGGTTAGCGAGATCACCGCCGCCGTACAGGCCGAATCCGGGATGACCGTCAGGCTCGGTTGCAGATCGCAATCGACCCACTCATATGGGCCGATGTCGGCGACAGCATAAGTCACACGCGGCTCGCCATCATAGTCGAGCGTATCGAGCTCGGTCGGTGTCGGGCCGCCACGATCAAGCAGCGGCGAAGTGGCCGTCAGATGGAAATCGCTGTTAGCGGCATCCACAAACTTCGGGTCAGTTGCGAAAATGTTGGTCACCACATCCAGCGTGCAAACCGCAGCGGGATCATTCGAGGGCAGATTCAGATGGAAGCAATTGTAATCGATGTTTCCCGCTGCGCCACCACCGTCGCAGTCGATCGCATACTGGCTGTTGTGGAAAAAGACGTTGCCCTGGATCAGCGGTTGGTATGTCTGATCGAGGAAAAGCCCACCGCCGGAGCTGGCGTTATTGTCTGACAGCAAGTTGTGCAAAAACTGAATTCCGTTTGCATCGAAATACCCACCGCCACCCGAGAAGTCGGGAGTATTATTCGCTATGATCAGGTTTTGCTGGATCACGATCGGCAAACCTGAGTAGTTGCCTCGGACATAGAGACCGCCACCACCGTAGCCTTCAACGCCGCTGACAACATTTTCACGAATCTCGTTGTTATAGATCTGAGCGGAGCAGTAGTATACATAAATACCGCCGCCGGCATCGAGAGCATTATTCTGCGAGATGAAATTGTGATGAATTGATATCAGCGACCAATCGGCCCTGATACCGCCGCCATCGGAACTCAGCGAACTACCGTTATTGATAATCCGGCAGTTGCGGATTTCAACATAGGGGGTATTCCCCTCCCCGGCGCCATTGACCACAATACCACTCTGGTAGGCATGGGTCACCGTAAACCCGTCGATCACCTGAAAATAGCCGAGGTCGCCCTCGAAAGTCACCCCACGCACATCGGCCAGGTTTTGCATGTCGAGGATTGTGACTTCCGGCCCCTCCTCGCTGAGCAGAAGGAGCGAGCGGTCAGTGGGAAAGACCACTTCGCCGTGGTAGGTTCCCGGCCGCACCATCACGGTATCGAAATCCGTGGTGGAAGCCGCCGCCATGGCAACGGGAATGGTTGCGAAGGGACTCCCCGGCGCACCCGAACCTTCCTCATCGTTGCCAGTGGGAGACACCCAATACTGTTCGCCCGACACCGAGGTGGTGCCGGCCAACAGGAGGATTAAGGATGTCAATAGCAGGAATCGATATCTATTATTCAATAACCAGGACCTCCCCGGGCTCAGCGTATAGCTCGCCCGTTCGCGGTAAAGATTCGCCCCTCCAATTAATCATCATCGGCTGATGATCAACAAAATCAAGAAATTCTATTGTCGTGCGTCCGGGGGCAATTCCGGTATAGATCAACCGAACCAGCGTCCCCGAACCGCTAAGTCCCTGCGCCGTGCCGTTGCCCTTGAGCGAAAGGCCAATAGCGCGCTGGCCGAGCTCGGCCGGATCGCGATGCTGGAAAAAGATGTCGGAGGTGTCAAAAAACGCCCCTCGTTTAACGGCGATAGTATCATAGGCGATCGAGATAATCTGCGGATTGTAGTCAAGAGTAAAGGCCACGCCAAACAGGGAGTCGACGTTATGGATCATGACCTCCAGCGTCTCTGGTACATTCAGTTCGACCTCGCGAAACGCCGGAGCGACACGCAACATTGTCACCTGCGGCTCAAGCAGAACGTTCACCGTGGTCGGCGCGCTGGCGATCACGTTGGCAGTCGTGTCCCCGGCAAACAACACCGTACCCTCGGAGCTGGCCCACATTTCAAAAAGACGGTCGGTGCCGTAGGGCAACTCAAGTCGGAATACCGCCTTGCCATCGACAAAAGCAGTATCCAGCAGGATCGGATCGAAGTCGTTGCCGCTGACTCGCAAGCCGACATTGTCGATATTGCTGGTCGAGGCAAAGCCGCCGACGGCTGCCTGGATGGTGAGCGTACTGCTGCCCTGATCGGCCGGGTTGGAGCCACAGCCTGCCAGCAGTAGCAACAGCAAAAACGCGCTGCCGATTGCTAATTTGCCCATCAGAACCTCACACTCCCGCCCAAGGCAAACTCCAGACCGCTGATGCTGATCAAATCATCGTTGGCCGCGCCGGTTGAAAACATCAGCCTGCCGAATCCCTGATAGCGCCCCCCGACTCTGGCGAAGTCAACCTCACCGCCGATACGGAATAGATTCGAACTACCGAAATAGGAAGGATCATCCTCGGTCCAGTCGTTGGCCGACAGGTACCGATAGCTGATAAGGATATTACCCCGCCACTGAGGCTGGATCAGATAGGAGATCCGGCTGGCGATCACCGTCTTGGCGCCATGCGTGTTGTGCAACTCGTAGGCAAACACCGCTCCACTCCGACGAGAATCTTTCGACCGGCGAATGTGGTTTATCGAAAGGCTCCCGGAGGTCAACTCACTGAAATCATAGCTGCCGGCGACCGCCAGGCTGAACTGATCGCCATTCTTGAATACCTCTTTGGAATCCAGCTTGTCAGAGAGGTAATACTTGTAAGCCAGATCGAAATCGATCCGACCCTGCCCGACCGGCAGAGTCGTGGAGCCCCGGAAGGTGAACTCATCGCCGGGATCATAGCTCGCACCGCGTTTGATATAAGTATAAGAACCGGCATAGCGATAGGTGACACTGCCGCCGTAGAGTAGTTGCTGATGCTGCGAGGCGCCGCCCGCCGAGACCAGGAGCCCCAAACCGTAGCCCAACTGCTTGACCGGCAGAAGCAGGTATTCGCTCGACAACAACTCGGCCAGCTCCACCTCATGGGTTGACTCATCGAGATCGGTCTTGCCGAGCGGCAGCGCCAGACCCCCGGAGATAAACAGTCGGTCGTCGGAGAAGGAGTGATAGATCCGCAGCATTGGCGATCCAACCGTCGAAATCGATTTGCTGTCGGTCGCGCCTTCGACGAAAGAACGACTGTACGCGCTGTTGAAATGCAGCTCCCAATCCTCGGTCAGCGGCAGATAAACATGCAGCGGCAGAACTGTCTGCGTCAGCGTGGTCTCCGGTTCAGTGCCGGAGCCCCGATACGTCAGCTTCCAACTCTGATACAACAATTGCGCATCGATCCGAGGCGGATCGCCGAAAGCAATCTGACCCTGCGCTGTGCCCACTGCCACAAAGAGCAGACACGCAATGAGTACTATTAAACTGGATGCCTTTAACAAATTATCGATCCGTCCTCCCTGTAACGATCACATCGCCGCCACCTACCTGTGGCGCGACATAGGGATTGTCCTCGTTGGCAATCCCATTGGCATTTTCACTTTGGAGACGTCTGAGCACGTCAAAACGTTGATCGCGCTGCATGTCCTGCTCGGTCAGTTCCGACTCGACAACAGCGAGCACCTGATCAAGCGGCCGCAACTGGCCGGTGTAATCGGCGAGACCACCAGACTCCTGCAGGGCACCTTCGGCC